>JAPLMO010000346.1 GCA_026386995.1 Planctomycetota bacterium
CCTTCAGTGGATACCGCTCGACCAACTCCAGGCCCACCCGGAGAACTCCAACCGCATGCAGCCGCACCTGCTGGAGAAACTCAAGCGCCACATCCAGCGCACCGGCCTGTACGAGCCGCTGGTGGTAAGGCCGATAAATTGCGGATTGCGGAATGCGGATTGCGAATTGAAAGAGAACGACACCGGTCCGCCGGCCACCGCCGAACCGCACGCCAATCCGCAATTCGCAATCCGCAATCCGCAATCGCTTTACCAGATTCTCAACGGCCATCACCGGGCCGAGGCGCTGCGGCAACTCGGGCACACGCATGCGCGGTGCGACGTGTGGAACGTGAGCGACGCGGACGCCCTCATGCTCCTGGCGACACTTAACCGCCTCGAAGGCCGCGACGACCCGGCCGCCCGGGCCAGACTCGTGGCGAAACTGGCCGGCGACCGGTCGCCGGAGGACCTTGCGCGGCTGCTGCCCGAGCCGGCCGACGCCGTCGCGCGGCTGCTGGCGCTGGCGACGCCGCCGCCCGAGCCGCTCGCGCCGCCAGCGGCCGCCCCTGCCGCGCGCCCGATGACGTTTTTCCTCACCGAAGAGCAGCACACGCTGGTGCGCGAGGCGCTGGCCGAGGCGGCACGCGAGCCATCTTCGGCCCCCGGTGAAAGCACCAAGCCTTATTCAGCCCCCGGTGAGCACACCACGCCTTATTTAGCCCCCGGTGAGTACACCGGGGGCGAAGCGGCGAAAAGCGCACCCACGCCATGCCACCCCCCGTGTATTCACGGGGGGCTAAATACGCAACCCCCACACGAGGGGCTAAATAAGGCCTGCTCGCGCGCCGAGACCCTCGAGCGCATCGCACTCTGGTATCTCGAAGCCCGCAACCTGAGGTAAAACCATGAAACGCTTCAACAACAAGAACCTCTCGCCCCGACCGTTTGCGCAGCAGCCCGAACCAGCGGCCACGGCCCTGCCTCGCTCGCCGGACTCGCCGGCATTTCGGCTGCTGCTGAACGGCGAGGATCTTCACCTGCAGCGCGTCGCTGAACTCGTGCGGCGGCTCTGGATCAAACAGCGGCCCCGGCAGGACGCCGAGGCGGTCCTCGCGCGCGTCCTCGAAGACCTGCTTGAAGAGCGCTACACCCTGCCGCACCTGGCGGCCTACATCGAGGCCGTGCCGCTTGTCGCCGCACCTTGCCAGCGCCTGGCCGAGATGATCGCCGACTTTGCCGTCTGGAACGCCGAAGCCGCGCCGTTTCCCGAAGCCTAGTAGTCCGTCAAAATTGAAACTGTGAGTAGCATGAGCGCGGCGGGCAGTCTTGCCCGCCGCGCGGTGGGCAAGACTGCCCGCCGCGCGACTTGGTTCAACTCACAGAAACGAGGTTGACAGACTACTAGCCGGTCTTGAACGAAAGGAATCTTCTGCCATGAACAGCCCGATTTGCACCTCCGCGTTGTCCGACGTGCGTACGCGCCTGGTCCGCGCCCTGGCCGCGGCCCGGCCACAATCCGCCGAGGCCCTGTGGCAGTTCGTCCGGGCGGCCTACGGCCTGGCCGTGCCGCGCAGAGCCGTCTGCCCCGGCCACGTCGCGCCGATGGAGTACCTGGATCGGGCGATCCTCGCGCCCGGGCGGGACCTGGTGGTCTGGGCGTCGCGCGGCGGCGCGAAGACGGAACTCGGGAGCATTGCGGCACACCTGGACTCGATCCTGCGACCCGGGTGCCAGACGCGGATCCTGGGGGGCAGCCTCGACCAGTCGGAGAAAATGTACGAGTGCCTGGCGGCCAAGTGGGATGGGCCGTTCGCGGCGATGCTGGCTCGCGCGCCGTCGGCCCGGCGGACGGAACTGGCGAACGGCTCGGCGATCGAGGTCCTAACGCAGTCGCCGCGCTCGGTGCGCGGCCAGCGGGTGCACCGCCTGAAGTGCGACGAGGTCGATGAGTTCTCACGCGAGGTCTGGCAGGCCGCCCAGTTCATCACGCAGTCGTCGCCCGGCACGGACGGCCGGTGGATCCCCGCGCAGATGGAGGTCTTTTCGACCATGCACCGGGCGTGCGGGCCGATGGCGGCGTTGGTCGACCGGCTGACGGATTGCGGAATGCGGATTGCGGATTGCGGATTGAAAAACGGCAAGACACACTTGCCACTTGATAATCCGCCCGACGCCAATCCGCAATTCGCAATCCGCAATCCGCAATTGCTCCGGTGGTGTTTGTGGGAGACCATCGAGCCTTGCCCGCCCGAGCGGTCGTGCAGCCGGTGCCCCCTCGCGGCCGACTGCGAGGGCCGGGCACGCGGGGCCGACGGGTACTTCCCGATCGACGATGCGATCGCCCAGAAATCGCGGGCCAGCCGCGCGGCATGGGAGGCCGAGATGCTGTGCCTGCGCCCCTCGGCCGAGGGCCTCGTGTTTTCGGAGTTCGACCCACGGCGGCACGTGGCGCCCGTGGCGTACAACCCGTCGCTGCCATTGTACCGGGCGATCGACTTCGGGTACGCCAACCCGTTTGTGTGCTTGTGGGTGCAGGCGGATGAAAATTGCGGATTGCGCATTGCGGATTGCGGATTAAAGGACAACGACACCCGCCCGACGACACCCGCCGAACCGCGCGCCAATCCGCAATCCACAATCCACAATCCGCAATTGACTGACCCCGATTTGTCGCACGTGCAACTGCGCGTCATCGCCGAGTACGTCGAGCGCGAGCGCGCAATCGCCGAGCATGCCCGCGCGATGGCCGCACGCGACCCCGGCCCGGTCCTGGCAACCTACGCCGACCCGGCCGGCTGGCAGCGCACCGACGTGACCGGCACCGGCCCGTGCCAGGAACTTGCGGCCCTCGGCATCAGGACCCGCACGCCGCACGCGGGCATCCTGGAGGGCGTGGAACTCCTGCGGCGCCTGCTGAAGGACCGCGGCGGCGGACCCGAGCGGGCGGGCCTGGTGATCGACCCCTCGTGCCGCTGGCTCACCCGCGCGATGCAGGAGTACCACTGGGAAGAGACCGACGACGGCCGGCGCGGCGAGCGGCCCGCCAAGGATGGGGCCGACCACCCGATAGATGCGCTGCGGTACCTGGCGACCGGGCTGTACCTGAAACGCAGCCGCGTGCACGAGCGGTCGTGGTAGTAGCCTGTCACGATTGACTCTGTGGGTGCCACGGTTGCGCCGTTCAGCAACCGTGCCGCCGTTCGGCGCAGAGCACGGCTGCATACAGCGCAGCCGTGGCACCCAGCGGCTTGGATAATGTGCAATCTCAGTGAAGCCTTACGTTAAAACGCCAGGCCGAAAAGGAGAATGCTGGTCGCCACGCGCCGGGCGTCGGCGGGGGAATATGTGCGGGCGCCGTAGGTCTTCATCCCGTCCAGGCCGCATGCCAGGCCGTACGGGCTGTGGACGACCACGAGGTGGCCCTGTCGCGTCAGGCCGAAGAGCACCGGCTGATGGAGCGCGGGCGACTCGGCCGCGACGGCGGGCGAGTAGGCGACCTCGCGGATGGGCGTGCCGACCTTGCCCTGGTAGATCGGATGGTCGGCCGGGAGCATTTCCAGATCCGCGTCGCCGTAGAGTTGCTTCATGAGGTCACGGAATGCCGTGTCGAAGGCCTTGCGTCCGCAGCACGCCTCGGCCCAGAGGAACCCGCCGCGGTCGAGGTGCTCCTTGAGGGCCGCACGCTCGGCGTCCGACAGCGTGAATGCGTAGTGCCCGGTGATGTAGAGGACATGGTACTGTGCCAGGCCCGCCTGCGTCAGGCGGACGGGTTCCGGCCGATTGGCGACCGAGACGCCGAACCGTTTTGCCACGTCCGCCAGGAGGCTGGGGAGCGCGTACGGCCGGGGCTGCCAGTCGCCGTCGTACTTGATCTGGCCGATGCGGCTGGCGCCGCGCGGCGTGGGGGTCTCGGGCGGAAGCGCCAGGGGCGCGGCGACGGCGAGACGCTCGGGCAGGGTCTCGCCGGCGGTGGCGTAGACGGCCAGGTTCTCGCCGAGTTGGAGCGCTTCGGTCGGCTCGGCGGGGTCGGCGGCGGCCCAGGCTTCGGCCAGGCCCTTCGGCGCGAGCAGCACGGCCGCGCGGCAGCCCAGGTTGAGCGCCTCCAGCGGCACGGGCGCGACCTTGTGCACGGCGGTGAAGATCGGATGGTCGGCCGCGAGAGGCTCGAACTTCGATTCCGGGAACATCGCGGCGAGCATCTTTCGGGCGCTGTCGGCGAAAGCCTCGTCGCCGGCCTCGGCGTCGAAGAGCACCAGGCCCCCCCGCTCGATACATGCCTTGAGATTCGCCGCCGCGGCGGCGGGCATCTTCAGCGCCCCGCGCCCGGCCACGTGGAGTATCGGCGCGGCAAGCCAGTCATCGAGCGGGGCGTCGGCCTTCAGCGTCTGCCAGGCGCACAAGTCGCCACCCACGCGCTTCGCCAGGTACCCGACCAGGTGGTCGAAGTCCCGCGGGTCGCGCCGCCACGGGCCGTCCCACTCCAGGCGCTGCACGAGGAGCGGGCGGTAGCCCTTGGCCAGGAACAGGAGGCACAACGCATCGTGATACGTCCTATCGGACCAGGAGCCGTCGGCCCGCTGGCCGTCGACCAGCATGGCCGTGCCCTCGCGGAACCAATCGTGGTTGCCGAACGTGCGGCGGCCGGTCGCCACGCCGGCCCGCTCCAGCCCGTAGAGCCAGAAGTAGTACCAGGCGAGGGCCCGACCGGGGTTCTCGCCGAGCGTGTAATTCTTCGCGATCCACTCCAGGCCCTTGTCGATGGCCGCCAGGCGCGCGGCGGCGGCTTCCGCGGATTCCTGCCGGGCCAGCCGATCGTGGCACAGGCACAGGGCCGCCAACGAGGCCGCCGTGATGCTGCCGTAGGACTCAACGGGCTCCGCCTCCCTGGCGGCTTCCGTGGCGGCGTTCTTGCCCTTTGCGGGGGCCGCGGCGGCGCCCTGGAACACGTAGCCCCAGCCGCCATCGGGCCTCTGCGCCTCGCGCAGGTGCTTCTCGGCCCTCTGCCAGACGTTCAGGGGCACGCGTGCACCGGCCCGCTCGGCCTCCGCAAGGCCGAGGATGGCGAATTGCGTGTTGGAGGCGTCGGGCCGCTCGCTGACGCGGCGGCGCTCGGCCTCGGCCTTGGCGGGCGGCGGACCGCGGTCGAAGTTCGGGTCGGCCGGCGGCGGACCGTAGCGACCGTAACCCCAGCCGCCCTCGGCTTTCTGGAACTGCACGAGTTGATCGGCGCACACCTGGATGTCGGCGCGATACTTCGCCGGATCGGCGGCCGAGAACGCCATCGCCTTGAGGGCGACAACGTAGGTGTGCTCGTTCGGCGTACGGCGCAGGACCCCCAGGGCAGCCTCCATGGCGCGGTCGTCGGGCGCGACGCCCGCCTGCAGGAGCGCGTAGGTCACGAGGGCCGTCACGCCGCCTGCCTGGGCATAGTCGGGCCACGGACCATGAGGGGCCTGGAGGCCGCGAAGTCCGTCGATGGCCCGGACGATCGTCGCCCGCACCTGGCGGCCGGTAGGCGCGGGAGTTGCTGCGGCTGCCGGGGCCGTCGCCGCCGCCGCAGGTCGAGCCCCGACCGTAAGGTCGGGGTTACTCCCTTGCGCAGCAAAGATCCCTCCGGCCGCGCCGGATACCCCCGACCTTACGGTCGGCGCTGGCCCTGCCTGGGCAACCCACGGAAAAACACTAACCGAGGCCAGTGCAATGGCCGATAAAACTATTGCGCGTAGTGTAAAACGGATTGTGTGGCTGTTGGCCTGTGGCATTACGCTCACGACCACATTATCGGACAGCGGCGGCGCATTGTCACAGAAAATTACGCGCACGCGGGGTAACGAATGAGCGACATCGACTTTGACCAGCGTCTGGCCGAGTTCAAACGCGTCCGCGACCGCCTCGTCGCCGAGGTCGGCCGCCGGATCGTAGGCCAGCGCGAGACCATCGACCAGATGCTCGCCACCGTTTTCGTCCGCGGGCACTGCCTGCTGGTGGGCGTGCCGGGCCTGGCCAAAACCATGATGGTCCGGAGCCTGGCCGGGGCGCTGGACCTGCACTTTCGCCGCGTCCAGTTCACGCCCGACCTGATGCCCTCGGACATCACCGGGACGGACCTCGTGGAGCAGACGTCCGACGGCCGGCGCGTCTTCCGCTTCGTCGAAGGCCCCCTGTTTGCCAACATCGTGCTGGCCGTCGAGATCAACCGCGCCCCGCCCAAGACCCAGTCGGCATTGCTTGAGGCCATGCAGGAACGCCAGGTCACCGTGGGCCAGAAGACGTGGCCCCTGCCCCGGCCGTTCTTCGTCATCGCCACGCAGAACCCCATCGAGCAGGAAGGCACC
>JAPLMO010000425.1 GCA_026386995.1 Planctomycetota bacterium
GCGCCGTTGGCCTCAAAGTGCATGTTCTGGCCGCCGACGACCAGCGCCGAGCCTTTGACGGCCCCGAGGACCGCCTCCAGGTAGCAGGCGGGCGGGCAGACGCCGACCTCTACGCCGCGCACCTCGCCGGCCGTCTTGGCGGTGCCCTGCGCCAGGGCGACGGCGCCCTTGCGGTCCATGTTCATCTTCCAGTTGCCGCAGACGAAAGGCTTACGCATTGTTCGTTTCTCCGCCGTCAGGCTTTGCCTATGTCGAAGACGACCCCGACCTTACGGTCGGGGCTCGAAACCGTTATTTCGGTTTATGCAGCTCGCGGCCGACCGCCGTGGCGATCGGCGCGAGTTCTTTCATCATTGCGGCGAAGGCGTCGGGCACGAGTTGTTGCGGCCCGTCGCTCATCGCCTTGTCGGGATGCGGATGCACTTCCACCATGATGCCCTGGGCGCCGGCCGCAACGGCCGCCAGCGCCATCGGGGCCACCAGTTCCCGCCGCCCCGTGGCGTGGCTCGGGTCTACGAAGACCGGCAGGTGGCAGACGCCCTGGATGTTCGGCACGGCCGAAAGGTCCAGCGTGTAGCGCGTGGAGTGGTCGAACCCGCGAATGCCGCGCTCGCACAGGATGACCTGGTGGTTGCCTTCCGAGAGGATGTACTCGGCCGACATCAGGAACTCTTCGATGGTTGCGGCCGGGCTGCGCTTCAGGAAGACGGGCTTTCGCAGGTGGCCGATTTCCGTCAGGAGGCGGAAGTTCTGCATGTTCCGCGCGCCGACCTGGAGGACATCGGCGTACCGGGCCACGACCTCCAGGTCCCGCACGTCCACGATCTCGGTGACGGTCGGCAGGCCGACGTCGCGGCCGACGGCCTGGAGGATCTTCAGGCCCTCCTCGCCGAGGCCCTGGAAACTGTACGGGCTGGTGCGCGGCTTGAAGGCCCCGCCGCGAAGCATGACGGCCCCCGCGCTGCGGACGGCGACGGCGGTTTCCCGCAGTTGCGGCTCGCTCTCAATGGAGCAGGGGCCCGCCACGACGCTGATGGTTTTGCCGCCCACCTTCAGGCCGCCGATGGGGATGATGGTGTCTTCCGCGTGGAAGTCGCGGCTGGCGAGTTTGTACGGCTTCATGATCGGCATGACCGAGTCGACGCCGTCGAGGACGGCGAAGAACTCTTCACGCAGGAGCGACTCGTCGCCGATGACTCCGATGATGGTCCGGAACTCGCCTCGCGAGATGTGCGGCTTCAGGCCCAGGTCGTGGATGCGGTGCTCCACCGCCTCGATCTGTGCATCGGTGGCCCGGGACTGCATCACGATAATCATGCTGATCTGCCTCATATTTTCCGCTGCGCCGGCGCCTGTGCGCTCTGGCGCCGGATTTCAGAACGCGCCTACCCCGCGCTGACGGTCACGGGGAACGACCCCAGCACCTCCAGTTGCCTGGTGTGCGGCCGGGCCTCGGCGATGGCCCGCTGCACGTTCTCGTCATGGGAGTGCCCCTCGACGTCGACGAAGAAGAGATATTCCCACGACTTGGCCGGCGAGGGGTGCGATTCGATCTTGGTCATGTTGATGCCGAAGCGACGGAGGATGTCGAGCACCTCCACGAGGGCCCCGGCCTTGTGCGAGACGCTGAAAAGGAGGCACGTCTTGTCGCGGCCGGTCGGCTTGGCGCTTTCGCGCCCCAGGACGAGGAACCGCGTCTGGTTCTGCGGGTTGTCTTCGATCGCCGAGTCCAGGACCTTCAGTTTGTACAGTTCCGCCGCCATGCTGGACGCGATCGCGGCCGTCCCGTCGACGCGCGACGCCAGCAGCGCCGCCTCGGTCGACGAGCCTACGGCCACCAGGTCGGCCTGCGGCAGGTTCTTGGCCAGCCAGTTGCGGCACTGCTCGAAGACCTGCGGCTTGGAGTAGACCTTCGTCACCTTCTCCAGCATCGTCTTCGACAGGAGGTTATGGTGGACCGGCAA
>JAPLMO010000263.1 GCA_026386995.1 Planctomycetota bacterium
CCCTGCGGAAACCGTGGTGCCGCCGTTGTACGAATTAGCGGCGGTGAGGACGAGCGTGCCGTCGCCGGACTTGTCGACCGTGCCGGTGCCGCCGAGGGGCTGACTGAAGGTCCACGTGCCGGTGGTCGCCTGGAACTCCACGGCGGCGTTGTCGGTGATGGCGCTGGCGAAGGCCGTGGCGTCCGAGAGCCTCAGCAAGCCGCCGCTGACCGTGGTCGGGCCGGTGTACTGGATGTTGCTGCCCGAAAGGGCGACAGTGCCGCCGCCGGTCTTGGTCACGCCGCCGGCGCCGGAGACCGTGCCGGTGAACGCGACCGTTCCGCCGGCGGCCGCGGTGAGGGCGGCGCTCCTGGCCAGGCTGACGTTGCCGGCAAAGGTGGCTGTGCCCGAGGTGTTCGTGCCGCCAAGCGTGATGTTTCCAGCACTTCCGGACTGGACGGTGATGCCCCAGCTGACCGTATAGGGGCCGCTGATGAGCAGCGAAGCATCGGCCGCACCGGAGGTGTCGCCGAGAAGGACGCTCGTCCCGGGGGTGCCTCCCAGGGACCGGCGGAACATGGAGTCGGGCGGCGTCACGTAATCGGCCGGATTCAGCGTGCCGCGGCCCAGCGTGTCCCAACCAAGCCCGACAAACCACCCGCTCACCGGGCCGATGCCCCCCAAGCCCTGGCCGAAGCGGGCCTCGAAGTCATACCACTGGCCGGCTGCGAGGGCCTGGGGGCCGGAGGTGGTGGGGCTGTTCCACGTGACGTCGTTGAGCCACGTCTCGCCGGGGTCGAAGACGCCGTTGCCGTTCACGTCGACCCGCAG
This sequence comes from Planctomycetota bacterium, assembly GCA_026386995.1. The sequence continues at coordinate 811 of JAPLMO010000263.1, forward strand.
GAGGACGTTGTCGTCGAAGTTCTCGGCGAAGGAGACCTGGCCGTCATCCTCGTAGAACTGGCCGGAGTAAACCCAGGTGGCGTTGTCCACCCAGACGATGCCGTCCCAGTAGCCGGCATAGTTCATCTGGGCGACGCCGGCCTGGACGGCGGTCGCCGGGTTGGGACTGGTGGTGTCGAACGCCCCGCTGAGGCGCCCCACGACGAGGCCGGGGGCGTAGGCGGGGGGCAGGCCGGTCGCGCCCGCGTTGGTGCTGAGGATGACGGTGCCGGCGGCAACCGTAAGCGTCGAGCCGGCGCCGTTGCTCTGGCGCTGGTTGATGTCGAGCGTGCCGGGGCCGGTCTTGAGGAGCGTCGAGCCGGGCCCGATCGAGAACCAGCCGCCCGCCCCCGCGACGGTCAGGGTCTGGCCGCCCGCCACGGAGACGGTGGCCGTGCCGGGGCTGGCGTTGGCGGCGTCGAGGGTGCTCACCTGGCTGGCGCCGAACGCGCTGCGAAGCGTGACCGACGCGCCGGCGCCCAGGCTGAGGACGTTCTGGACGGCGTTCTGGACCGTGAGGGCGGCGCCGCCGGCGACGTTGGTGGTTCCCCCCCCTCCGGAGAGCCCGTTCAGTTGTTTGCTGCCGGCGGTGATGTTGAAAGTTGCATTGTTGTCGATGTCTAATAAGGCACCGGCGACGGCGGTATCGGTGAACGGGTCGGCGGCGCCGCCGGCGTTGACGGTGCCGCCGCTGATTCGGAGCGTGCTCGGGGGAGCGACGGTGACCGGGGCGCCCGGGCTGCGGCTGAAGGTGACGATGCCCGGCCCCACCTTCTCCAGCGTGCCGCGCCAGGCGGTGGCGCCCGTGCCGGCGATGGTCCAGGAGGTGGGCGCGACGACGGAGCGGTCGGCGGAATAGACTTCGCCGTCGATCCGGGGGCCACCCGTCGGGAGGAGGGCGTTGATCGTGAGGTTGCCGTTGAGGGTGGCCTCGGGCATGCCATTGTAGATGCCGCCGTTCAGGCGGAGCGTGAAGTCGGCCTCCTGGGGCATCACGGCCAGGAAGTTCCCGTTGGTGGTCATGGCCACCATGCCGCCGCGCAGGTCCACCGTCCCCGTGCCGCGCGAGTCCCGGATGGGCGGCCCCTCGCTCGTCCCGTTGTGGGAGAAGTGAAAGATGTTGTTGCGGGGGTCGCCGTCGGAGTCCTGGGCGGCCAGGATCACGGTGCCCATGAAGGTGTGTTCCCAGCGGCCGTTGGCGCGCAAGAGGGCGCCGTCCTGAACGGTGAGGGTGCTGGTGGTGCCCTGGAAGGAGGCGATGCCGCTGAAGCCGTAGTTGGGGTCGGCGGTGCTCGTGCCAAGCGGCGCGGGCCGCACGATCAGGTCCCCGCCCAGGCAGACCAGGAACCCGTTGTCCGGGTTGCCGGTAGCAGGGCCGAGGGGCAATTGATTGACGCTGACCAGGCCTTCGGTGAGTTTGAGGCCCCACTGGTTCGAGGAGCCGCGGGGATAGGCCGTCGGAGCACCGCCGACGCGGTATTCAAAGAACAGTGTTCCCTGGCCCACCTTCTCAAAAGGCGTGCTGGGAGACAAGGTGTTGTCGATCAGGCCATAGAAGGCGGCCGTCTGGTCCTCGTCCACCTCGATGACGCTGCCGTTCCACCAGACGACGCCCGGCGTGCCGCCCGTGACGCCCTTGAGGGTGTTGGCGAACGTGGTGGTCTGGGTCACTTTCAGGCGTCCGCCGTTGGCGATGAGGATGGGCCCGATGCTGAGTTGGTCGGCGCTGGAGACGATGACCTCGCCGCCCAGGATGGCCGTGCCGCCGGTGTAGGTGTTAGGGCCGCCCCCGGTCAGGTCCAGGTCGTTGTAGATGCCGGTCTTGACGAGCGCCACCGGGGTGGTGCCGTTGTCGGTGATGACCCAGCCGGTGGCCGCGGTCATGGTGACGCGGTTGCCCACGGTGCCGCTGTATTCGCCGCCCAGGTGGAGCAGATTGGTCGCGACGCCGGCCGGATTGGGATTGGCCAGCGTGGAGGTGATCGTGTACCCGTAGGTGCCGATCTGGCTGAGGCTGGAGAGCGTGATGTTGCTGGTCCAGCCGACGGCCCCGCCGTCGAGCATCGGGCTGCCGCCGAGGACGGCGGGGGCGGGGGGACGGGGCTGGGGGAGGTTATAGGCTACGGTCGGGTCCAGCAACAACTGGCCCGGACCTTGAAACGCGAAGGGGGATTTCGTTGGACCGGTGAAAGTACCATCGAATCGCGTGCAGGTCGTATCCACCGAAAGTTCGGAGGACTGTGCTATCGAGTCGGGCCGGTCCCGGGCCAACTGGAGCGTCCCGGCATAGATGACGGTTTTGCCCGTGTAGGGATTGGCGTAGCAGAGGATAACGCGCCCCGGCAGAAGCAGACCGGTGGTGGCCATCTCAACGCTCGACGACTCGTCTGGCACCCAGTCGGTCAGGGGGGTCGTGATTCCCAGGGTCCCGCCTCCGCCGCCCAGGTGATAGACATTGTCGGGATTGGGGCTGATGATGCTGGGCAGGCCCGGCGACCAAATCACGCCGCCGACGCGGCTGCTGGAACCCAGGCGAAGGTTCTGGATGTTCGCGTTGCCGAAGAAATCCAGAAACTGCGTGTACTGGGGCGCGTGCTCGGGGGTGCCGTCTTTATTGTGGTCCTCCCCGTCCGTGTCGATGTCCAGGGCACCCGATTGGCCGATCACGGTGCCTGGCACGGTGAAGGTGGGCAGGGCCCCGTCCCAGCCGATGCCGACACCGGCGCTGACGCGGCCGCCGACCTGGTTGAGGATGATCGGCGGCTGGGTGCCCGCGAGGGTCCGCCCGATGGATTGCGGCAGGTTGAAACGCAGGACGCCCTCGTCGATCCGCTTGGCGCCGCTGGAGGCAGGTCCCCGCGATCCATCTGGATAATCAATCTCCTGCGTGTTGTCGTAGCCGAATTCCAGGATGCCCAGGCCGGCCTTGATGAGCGTCTGGCCGAAGTCCTCGAGGCTGGGGTGCGGATCGCCCGAGAACCACGCCTCGTTGATCGAGCGGTTCAGGTTGTTGACGCCACCCATGTACCGGTGACCGGCCAGCCCCTCGGTGTAGTTGCCCAGGTTCACGTACACGGTCTTGGTGTTGACATCGGGGTTCGACGTGCCCAGGATCAACCCGTCGCTGTAGATGGTGTAGCCGTTGTGGGTCCGCAGTTGGCCGGACTGGCTGCCGAAGGCGATGGCGCTATCTCCGGTGGGATTGTCCAGCGTGACCCAGTGGATCCACTGCGTCAGGTTGTATTGCAGCACGTCCCTCTGGCTGGCGAAGACGTTCTGCTGATAACTGCGGTCGGCGTAGACGACCGGACACGAGGCGCCGCCCGAGCGCGACAAGATGTCATTCAGGTAGAGGTTCTGCCAGGTGGGTGTGCCGGGCGCCGTCCCCAGGAGTCCCAGCCCCGCCAGGTTGCCATTCAAGGTGATCGTGGCCGTGCCCAGGCGCCCCGCGTCGGCCAGTTTGATCGACGTGCCCCCGCCGTTGGGGCGGGTGTTGACCGTGACGTCGCCGTAGTATTGGGCGTTGTCCGCGGTGAACCATAGCGAGTTGTACCGGCTGGTGCCGGCGCCGGCCGGATCGTCAAAGAGCGTGATCCGCTTGTCGAACCCGCCCACGATCTTGCCCGAGATCATCAGCGACGAGTTGTTCGCCGTGCCCATGTAGATTTCAAAGTCGTCGCCCAGAAAGAGGTCGGCGGCCAGCCGGGGACCCGCCGTGAAGTAGTCGCAGCCGTAGGTGTCCCTGACCTGTTCGTTCGTCTTGACGAACGGCTTTCCCGTCCACGGCGGATTGACCAGGGTCAGGAGTTCGCCGGGCTGACCGATCGTAGTGTTCACGAAACTCTGGAAGAAGAATCCCCCGGCGCTCTGGGCGGGATTGAGGGTGATCACCCCGTCGCCGACGATCCCGATGGTGGCGGCGTCATTCGGGGGCGGCACGACGACCCCGTTCAGCCAGTTGCCCGGGACCGCCCAACTGCGCGGCGACCCGATTTGGGCCGCGCCGGTCCAGGTATCCGCCCCGGCCGCCGAGGCCAGAAGCCCCACGATCGCCGCCACGGCCGCAACCAGGAACATCCCCCGCCCCGCCGACGGCCTACCCAGCCGGCCTGCGACAGCGCGGACTCCACTCTCCGCCCTTGCGCGTGACATGACCAATACCTCCACAAGATTCCCGCGCGGCTTCGGCCGCGCCGATGGTCAGATCAGTTGACATGCGGGTCGCGCCGGCCGCAGCGCCGGCTTAGCCCCGAAACTGCATGGTGCCCGCCTGAGGGGGAACCTTCCCGGCCCTGGCCGCACCCGCCGCGCGCCCCGGATGCCGGTGCGGCTTTCCTATACTTTACCTCAATAACAGGCCATAGTCAAATCAGAAACGCCAGGAAACGCCAGGAGTTTCCCCACACCTTGTCAGGTGGGCGGTTTGGCGAAGGCGAGGACGAGTTGGCCGGGGTCGGAGGGCGGCGGTGCTCCGCCCCTCCCTCCGGCCCAGCCATCTGGGCGCCGGCGTCCATCGCCTCGCGGTTGGCGCGGTAGAACTCCGTGGCCTCGTGGCCATTGCCGCCGGCCCGCAGGCCCTCGGCCCGGATGCGGGCGTACGCGGACCACAGGCGGTCGGCGGTGGAAAATGCGTACACCATCTTCGTCCGTTCGCCAGGCCAATCCGGGTGTTTCTGCCGGTCGAGCAACTGGTCGGCCACGTCGCCGGCTCGGATGACGGTACACGGGACGATGATGGCCGTCCGTTGGCCCGGCCCCGCGAGGCCCGCGATGGCGCCGTTGATGATGAAGAGGCGTTCGGCACAACCGTGGTTCTCGGGCAAATCAGCCTTTCTCATTTGACGAATCGCAGTTTTGGTGGTATATTGTATCCAGCGTGTGATTTTTGGCGCGTAGCGGTGGGTGCGGTCGAGGCTGGCCCCCAAATCCGTCAGTCCGTGCCGGGGACCGGCCGCATCCCGGGCATTTTGGAGCAATCAGATGGTGGAACCAGCGGCCCTTGACAACACGCTGCACCAAGGTGAGCGGGCATGCGCCCCCTCCCCCCAAACCCCCCGCCCCCGGCCCCACAGCCGCGTCACCGCCCCTAAATCAAATAAATCAAATTTCCTATCAGTTAACTACTCAGTTCAGTATCAACACATGAAATTAGCCCTCTTTGTCAGCGCTATCGGTCTTGGTTTTATCGGTTCCCTGGGTGCTGAGGAACCGGCGCCGGCCGCGCAGAAGCCCGCACCACAGATGATATTTTTCCTTGGTGACAGCATCACCAAGGCGGGCGGATATGTGCGGATCATCAAGGACGCGCTGGTCAAGCAGAACCCGGCGAATCCGCCACAGATCCACAATTTCGGACATATGAGCGAAACCGTCTCGGGCCTGAGTGAGGCATATCATCCCGGCCGCCGGCCATGCGTGCTCAACTGGGTTGACGCCGTGCTTGCCGAAAAGCCCAACTGGGTGATCATCTGCTATGGCATCAATGACGGCATCTATCACCCGTTCAACGAGAAGCGCTTTGCGGCCTATCAAAACGGCATAAAAACCCTGATCAAGAAGGTCAATGCCGTCGGGGCCCGCCTGGTCATACTCACACCGCCGCCGTTTGCTTCCGCAGGCCCGCCATTCCCGCCTGGCACGACTGCCGCAGCCCGGGAGGCATTGCTGGCCAAGGCCAATGCGGAAGCGGAAGCAGAGGCGGAGAAAGATCCCAATAAGTTCGGTTACCGGACGGCGTATCCCTACTACGACCAAGTGTTGGCGCGCTATTGCAAATGGTTGCTTACACTAAACGGTCGCGACGGGGTGAGTGTGGTGGATATTCGTACGCCGATGCTTGCCAGGATCAAGGAGACTCACGGCGGCGATGCGATCCACCCCAACGGCACCGGTCACGCGATCATGGCCGAAACATTTCTGAAGCAATGGCCGGCGATCCAGGCCAAGGCCAAATAACGATCTGCGTCACCGAATCGTAAAGAAGATAACCCCCCGCCCCTATACTGGTCCAACGAGTTTCCGTTCGCCATTCGTTAGGCCGCGTGGAGGGTCAAAACGCAGGTTTTCCGTTAAGTTTTGCGTCCTATGCGGCGTGATGAGGCGTGCAGGGAAGGCGAGCGCGGGCTCTTTGGCAGCAAGATTTCATGGTGAGGGCGCACCGCGACTGCGGCCGTGAACGACTGGGCCGACATGCGAATCGTCAAGCCACGCGTCGCAGCGTGACGACGGGCAGATGCCTGCGTCCCGCATGGAACGTGACAATGAGTTCGATTCGCGCACCTGGCTGGCCCATGATGAGCACCTGCGGCCTCGCGCACGGCGACCTGCGCAGAAGTAGACGCACTCACAACTGGTTCGGTCGGTGCCGGCAGGCATCTTCTCTCTGCCGAGACGGTGAGCACACGAGAACCAGCACCTGGAGCGTGCGGGCACAGAGCGCCGCTTGGAGGTCAAACAGATCACACTCGGTCTTCATGCGAAGGTGAAGGTCAAGGACGAGTTGCGTGAGAAAAACCACCTCCTGCCTGGCGCTGCGAATCGCCCGCGCAACAGTTTCAGGCGGTTGACCCTTAAGACGGCCTCGCACCTCTTGGGTAACGGCGTTTATGATCCTGACTCGGGGAAACGCACAGGTCGGCTGTTTTCGCAGCCATTAGAAGTACCGTTCCTCAGACCCAAACTTGAGGGCCTGATCCAGCCAGTACAGAACCTGTTGCTTTGACGACAGGGGCGCCTCTGTGTGCCGAAGCCTTCTCATGGCCGCCTTCATGCAACCTCCTCCTCCCAAGCCGCCGGCGCTGGGTCCTCTGTGTCATCGTGCAGGTCGAAGTCATGGCCAGGTGGAGGTTGGCTCTTGATGATCGCTTCAAGTTCTGCCAACCGTCGCTCGATGTCGCCTTGCTCCAAGGCCCTGAGGAGCGTTGCCGAGATGAACCTGATCGAACGCTGGTTCCGGGAGATCACCGACAAACGCATCCGGCGCGGCACGTTCACCAGCGTGGTGCAACTCGTCCAAGCCATCTTGGATTACCTTGCTGAACATAATGAGAATCCTCAATCTTTTCGCTGGACGGCCAAGGCCGACGCCATCCTCGTAAAAGTCGCCCGCGCCAGGGCCGTCCTGGATAAGATAGCATCTGAGTGAAACACTACACTAGCCCCAAAACAAGCGTATTGCCCCGACCGTGAAGTCGGCCAAGGGGCGTGAGGGTGCGGCGCAGAAAGTTCCCGTCGGGCCTTGACGGCCCGCCGTTGCATCGCTCGGTTGTATCATGGCCATCTACACCTTTCTTTCACACC
>JAPLMO010000274.1 GCA_026386995.1 Planctomycetota bacterium
TGGGAGGATGCGGGCCAGAGCGATCGGGGTCCTCGGTTTACGTGGCCCTCGAGGACGCCCGCAAGATTGCCCGCGACCGCGTTTATCCCGCCACCGTGCGGATCGACGCGAGGCGAAGCGAATTTGTGGGCGGCGAGCGCCGCCGCTCCGGCGGCACGGGCTCGGGCGTTATCTTCGATGAGCAAGGCCGCGTCCTGACGAACTACCACGTTGCCGGCCGCGCCGAGGAACTCACCTGCATCCTTTACACCAAGGAACGCGTCCGCGCGAAACTCATCGGCGGCGATCCCTGGACCGACCTGGCGATCATCCAACTGGACCTTGACGAAGTTAAACGCAAGGGCGCCACGTTCAGCCCGGCCACGTTCGGCGATTCCGACAAGGTCGAGGAGGGCGACGGCGTCCTGGCCGTCGGCAGCCCGTTCGGCATGTCGCGGTCCATCTCCAACGGCATCATTTCGTGCCACGACCGCATCCTGGGCACCGGCCTGGAACTGACCGGCGGCATGGAGACGGGCCTCTTTAGCACGTGGCTCCAGACCGACGCGGCCATCAACCCCGGCAACTCCGGCGGGCCGCTCGTCAACTTCCTGGGCGAGGTCATCGGCATCAACACGCGCGGCGGAGGGAACGACCTGGGCTTCGCCGTCCCGATCAACGTGGCCAAGGAGGTCGTCCGGCAGATCCTGGCCAACGGCAAGGTGACGCGCAGCACGATCGGCGCGTCGTTCCAGCCGCTACAGGACCTGGAGGTGTTCTTCGACGTCGGCAAGTCCGAGGGCGCGATCATTGCAGGCGTCGAGGCCGACGGCCCCGCCGGCAAGGCCGGCATCCGGGCGCGAGACATCCTCCTGGAATACGACGGCGCGAAGGTCGAAGGGCGGTATCCGGAGCAACTTTTCGAACTGCGGCGGCGGATCTCGGACACGCCCGTCGGCGCGAAGGTCCCCGTGAAGATCAAGCGGGCCGGCGAAGTGCTGGCGATGGAGATCGCGACGGAGGAACTCACGACCGTCCGCAGCATGGAACAGGATTTCCAGCGATGGGGCTTTGTGGGCCAGAACATCACCGAACGCCTGGCGAGCCGCGAGAACCTGCCCGGCAGCAAGGGCGTTTACGTGACGGGCGTCCGCCGCGGAGAGCCGGCCGAGCGGGCCAACCTCGAAAAGGGCGACGTCATCTTCCGCGTGGGCGACCGCGATATCGTCAGCCTCCAGGACCTCTCGAAGTGCTACCAGGAGATGGTGGCGAAGAAGCAGACGATGGTCCTTGTGAAGGTCCGACGCGGCCTGGCCGTCGTGCCGGCGGTCCTCAGGGTCGAGTTTGAGGAAGCGAAGAAGCCGCCGCCCGCCGCCCCTGCACCGGCCAAACCGACTGGTGCCAAGACGCCGGCCGCGCTGCCGCCGAAAGCGAAGTAGCACTTGGGTCGGCAGTCCGGTTAGCCGTCCACCTTGGTGGGCGCGGCTGTTCGAACGGAGACTCGCATGCCCTACGCGAAGACTATCGGCTTCAGCCTCGCGATTACAGCCTTGCTCGCCGCGGCCCTGCCCGCACCGGCCGATCCCCTCGGCGACCAGGTGCACCAGGTCCGCGACGCCGTCGTCCCGTCGACCGTCATAGTCTCGTACGCCGTGCAGCGTGACGACGGGTCCAAGCCCGACATTCACCTGATGGGCACGGTGGTGGGGCCGGGCAACCTCGTCATGTTTGCCAGCGTGGCCATTCCGTCGGGGCTGTCGGTCTCGCAATTCAAGGATTTCCGGGTCATCGTCAGCAAGGGCGACGAGCAGGAATCGTTTGTCGCGGAGTACCTGGGCAAGGACGATGAGTCGCAGGTGGCGTTCCTGCGTGTGACCGACCCGAAGGCCCCGGCCCTTCCGCCGCTGGCGTTCGAGAGCGGGGTGGACCTGGCCGTCGGCGACCCCGTGGTCACGTTTTCGCACCTGGGCGAGCCCGACCGGTACGAGCGGCTCGCGCGGCTCGTGCGCATCTCCGGCCGCGTGGACCAGCCCGTGACGGCCTACGTGACGATCGAGTCGCTCGGGTCGCCCGGCACGCCGGTGGTCACGCTGGACGGCAAGGCGATGGGCATCGTGGGCCTGGTGCAGATCAACCGCAACACCAACGCCCGGCCCAACTGGACGACGATGGAGGTCGTCTGGCCCGCGGAGCGGTTCGTCGAGCGCATCAAGAACCTCCCCAAGGGCGGCGCGATCGTCCATCACGCATGGCTCGGCGCCTATGCCCTGACGCCGGTGACACGGGACCTTGCGGCGTACTTCAAGATGGGCGAGCGGCGCGGCGTGGTCGTGGGCCAGATCGTCGAGAAGAGCCCCGCCGAGAAGGCCAGGCTGGCGGTCGAGGACGTCATCCTGGCCGTCGGCGGCAAGGACATCAAGGGCACCGAGGGGCAACTCGTCGAGAGTTTCATGAACGACGTCCGTGCACGCAAGCCCGGCGAGACCGTCACGCTGACCGTGTGGCGCGGCGGGAAGACGCAGGACCTGAAGGTGACGCTCGAGGCCGAGCCGAAGACCGCCGCCGAGGCAGAACGCTATCGCAGCGCCCCGGTGGGCCTCCTGGTGCGCGAGATGGTCCTGGCGGACAGCCTGTTGCGGGAACTCCCGGCCTCAGAGACGGGCGTCGTCGTGGCCCACGTGACCAGCGCTTCGTGGGCGGCGGACGCGGGCCTGAAGGCCGACGACGTCGTCAAGAAGGTCCAGGACCAGGACACGCCCACGCTGGCCGAGTTCCGGAAGGTCTTCGACGCGGAAGTGAAGAAGCGGCCGAAGGAGATCGTCCTCTTTGTCCTTCGCGGCAAGAAGGACACGCAACTCGTGCGCATCGAGACCCGCTGGTCGGCCGCGCCGCCGGCCAAGGCAGCGCCTGCCGCGCCGGCAGAGAAAACCAAGGCCGAAACGCCGGCGAAATAAGAAGCCCCAGGTGAATTCGTCGGGGGGGCGGAAGGTTGCGGCCTTTGCCTCTATGCGCATGCCCCGAACGCAACCGTCAGCGAGCAACCACAACCGCACCCGGGCGGCTGGCGCGCAGGAGGTAGTCCGGCCAGAGGGGGCAGTTCAGGTCGGTCCAGCATTTGATGCGATGCTTCTCGTCCGGCGAGAGTTGCACGTCGTAATGGCCCGCTTCCAGTACCTGCCACAGGCGGCTCTTGGTGGTTCCGAACGAGAGCGGCGGCGCCTTGGAATGCTCCTGATCGTACTGACAATTGAAGTAGTGCACCCACCCTTGCTCGATGAGCGTCCGATACGACGCCGGCACCTTATCGCGGTCCAACGTGGCGGAGAGGTTGAACTTCTTCTTATCGCCCGCATCGTGGCATCGCACGCACTTGGCGTCCCAGACGGGCTGGACCACCTTCTCGTAAGAGAACGGGCCGGCGCCCCACGGCGGAGGCTGAAGGCGGCTGGGCGCGCGGCCGAGGGCGGCGGCCGGCTTGACGGGCGGGGCCATCGACCGGTCTTCGTGGCAGCCGATGCAGCCGCGCCGCTCTCCCGGCTGAAGTTGGACCACGCTTCGCATCCGCTGAAGTTCGTTGAAGTGCTCGTCGAGGACCTGGAAGTACAACACCTTGCCCGCCGGCGCGAGGAAATTGGCCGAGCCGTCCTCTTCCACCGGCACGATTCCCAGGTCGGCCTTGGCAACGTAGGTCGGCCATCCGAAGGGGCCGCTCACGAGGTGGACGGGCGTGGCGTACCAATCCTGGAAAGGTTCGTGGTCCTTCTGGTACTCGCCGCCAGGTAAGCGGATGAGATCGGCCCGAAGTTCCTGGCAGACCCGGATGTACCTGACGGCACCGCGTTTCACGGCCGGTTCGAGCCCCCGGTAGACGTCGGACACGAAGAACTGGCCGAGGTCGCTCTTCTCCTCCGCCGCGTCCGCTACGTCCGCCACGCGCTTCTCGCCCGAGCTGATGACTGGGGGGCGGGCCGTGGCGCGGAAGGGCGTCGGACACACACTGCCGATGGCGGGGTCCATGTACAGAACTTCGCGGTTCCCGTAGCGGTCGATCAGGTAGAGGCCGAACTTGTCCTGCGGGGCATGGCTGCACAGGACGTAGTCGCGGCTGACGGGCACCGGGTCGCGGAAACACTCGCGCTCGGCCCAGTCCATGTGAAAGTGCGGCGGCGAATCGGGTGTGATGCTGGTGACGAGGTCCGGCGCGAACCGCCCCTTGGCGGCCTCGATCAGGGCCACGGGGCCGTTCAAGTCGCCGCCGTGCGACATCAGCGTTGCGCAGATTTCGCTGGTCCCCGGCACCTCGCGGCCGTTGACGTAGCAGTACCGGGTATTGTTTCCGAACAACAGTTCCGGGTGCGAGCCGTCAGGCCGGATGGCCCACAGGGTGTGGCCGAAGTCGGCGCCCTTGTCGAGGTACTCCGAGCGGGTCCACAGGATGCGGCCGTCGCTCATGACGGACGGGGCCCACTCGCTCACGTTGGCGTCGGAAAGCGACCGGATGTTCCCGCCGCCCGAGTCCATGCGAAACAGGACGAACGCCTGCGGCCGCCAGCACAGAAACCGCCCGCGGCACCGCGTGGAGACGAACGCGAGGCCGCCGTCGGGCAGCGGGCAGGGGTAGAAGTCATGAAACGGCCCGTCCGTCACCTGTCGCGCGCCGCCCCCGTCGGCGTCCATGACCATGATACGGAAGTAGTCGCCCTTTGCCGCGCTGTAGGCGAAGTAGATGCGGCTGAGGTCGAAGGTGGCGACCGCATCTCTGGCCACGCCGTCTCGGGCGTCGAACAACCGGACCAGCCGCGCCGCGGCGGGCTCGGCACGGCCCTCGACCCGGGGGATTTCGAGAATGCAGACGGCCCCGCCCGCGGCGCCCCGGGCGTCCAGGAGATCGCTGTAGTTGTGTGAGGGCAGGTACGGCTGCCGCTTGACGAAAAGGATTCGCTCGATGGCCGCCAGGTCGGGATCGCGCATCATGAGGCGCCGCTTGGCCAGCCGCGCCTTGAAGAACACGTCCCACTCGGTTGCGGCAGCGGGCTTGGCGGCCTGCCAGCCTTGCAGGCGTTGCGAGAACTCGCTCCACTGGCGGCGTTCGGCCGAGACGTCCAGGCCCTTGGCGGCCAGGCGCTCCAGCATCCCCTCCATCTGCTTCAGGACGCGGGCGAGCGGGTCCTCGGGGCCGATCTTGCTCCAGGATTGCTCCTCGCAAGAGAAGGCGTAGGCCAGCAGGGCTTCCTCGCTGACGGCCCCCGTTGCCGGAAGCGGTCGGACGGTGGCCCCGACCGGCCGCGCGCCGGTTTCCGCGACCTTCGTCCATTGCCGGCCGTCGGCGGACACCTGGACCTCGAACCAGCGGGGCATGCGGTCGCGAAAACGCCCTTCGCGGTCGCGCGAGAAGAGGACCTTGCTGACGCGGGCGGCGCGGGGAAGTTCTATCTGCGCCCACTCTTCGGCGCTCCCGGCGGCGATCCAACTGTGACTGTTTCCGTAGAGGCCGTCGTTCAGGTGCGAGACCTGGTGGATGGCATAGCCGAGCAGGCACGAAGAGGCTGTTGCCTTGGCCCCTGCGGCGGCGAGTGCGAGATTGGCGGGGGCGTCGGGGCCGTAGACTTCCAGTTCGTCGATGCAAGGCTGTCCGCCGGCGCTCTCGTGAATGACGAAACGGACGAAGCGGGCTTCCGTTGGCGGGAAGGTCACTTCGTTGGGTTTGTCGGGGAGCAGAGGGGCGGTGGCCGCAAGGACCGTGCTGCAAACGGCTATGATGCCGAGACAGACGATCCCTCGCATGGGATTCCTCCTGGGCCGGACGGCGCTCCCGCGGCGCGTGCTCTCTATTGAACCGGCAAGAGGGGGTCGAGTGCCGGAGATCTTTCGACTGGGAAGGAGGCCGGGAGCCTTACGGACAAGGCTCCCGGCCCCTCTGTAGTTCCGCAATCAGACGCCGGCCCCGATCGCCCGCAGCAGGATCGACATGAAGACCAGCGTGAAGATGCCGACCGTCTCGGCGATGCCGAGGGCGATGAGGACGAAGGCGAAGCCCTTGCCGTCGGACTCGCTGAGCATGCGGCAGCCGGCGGCGCCGATGGCCCCCTGCATCCAGGCCGAGAGCATTTCGCCAAGGCCGGCGGCGATGCCGATGCCCAGGAGCATGCCCCCGTGCGTGCCGCAGAACTGGAGTTTGTCGGCCATCTGGTTCATTACGATGAACCCGTAGACCGTCTGCGTGATCGGGGCCGCCACGCAAATGATATACATGAAACGCAGGGGCTTTCCGGCGCGGGAATCCTTGGCCCACGCGCCCGCCGCCGCCATGCCGGCCAAGCCGGCGCCGAGGCTCGAGCCCACGGCCGCCATGCCGACCGCCAGGGCCATGCCCAGTTGTCCGAGGAACGGGGTTGCATCCATTTCAAGTCTCCTCACTGTGACGTTTCGTGAAAGGTTCGTACGCGTAACCGCTCCATTGCATGCCGAGGTTGTTCGAGAACTCCAGCATGTTAAGCCTGACGCCGTGCGCGAAAAGCGAGATGATCGAGAGGGCCGTGTTCAGCGCATGCCCCGCCATGAGGATCGGAATCATGGCGTACCACGGCAGCGCGCCGCCCATGTCGTTAAAGGCCATCGCCAGGGCGCTGCCGGCCAGGCCGATGGCCATCAGATGCACGTAACTGACCGTGTCGCCGAACGTGCCGATGGCCGACAGCGGAAAGTTCGCCAGGCCCAGGCCGATCATCTTCAGGGGGTTCTTGTCGGGCGCGGCAAAGATAATTGCCATCGCCCCGCCGATGCCCAGCAGGTACGGGTAATACGGGAACTGGTCGGCCCGGAACTCGGCCTTGAGGAGGAAGTAGGCCACGACGCCGAACATGCCCCAGAGCCAGATTGCCCAGCCGACTTCGCTCAGCAGCGCCAGGCCCGGGAATGCCGCCTTCGCCTTCCACAGGTGCGCCAGGCTCAGTTGCACGGCCCCCAGCGTGATGCTGACCCACATCATGAGGTCCATGCTCTCCTTTTTCATGTTCACGGGGATGAACGGCTCGGTGCGCCCGAAAACGCACGAGAAGTCGAACCCGAAGATACTGCACGTCAGCACGCCCCAGATGACCGAGCACGCGCCGATGACCATCACGAGTTGCGCCAAGGCTTCCACCCCCGCGGTCGCCATCTTGCGGTAGAAAATCGCCGGCAACAAGAGGTACAACAGGCCGTACCCTGTGTCGGAGATCAGGATGGCCGAAAAGACCGGCAGGAAGATCATGAAGACCGCCGAAACGTCGAACTCGCCGTACCCCGGCACGGTGCCGAGGATGTCGAAGAGGCCCTTCATCGGCCGCGTCAGCCAGGTGTAGCGGATGAGGGTGGGAGGCTCCTCGCCGGGGGCAGGGTCGAACGTCTGCACGGCGGCAGGGACACCCGCGGCCGCCAGGCCGTCCGGCACGACGTCCGCCCGGTGTGCGGGCGCCCAACCTTGGAGGGCGTAAAAGTGCGGGTCCTCCAGCGAGCTTCGCGTGGCGATGGTCCAGACGGACTTTTCGCGCAGGGCCGCCATCTCTTTCCCCATCGCACCCGCCAGCGGCGCGAGGGCGGCGAGTTTTTCGGCGTCGGCAGCAAGGGTACGGTCGATCTCGGCAGCCTCGGCCCGGATGCTCGCCCGGTCGCGGGCCGGCAGGGGCAGCATCTCGGCGCCTTCGGGCACAGAGATCTCTTCGCCGCGACTCGCCAGCGCGACCAGCACGCGCCTGCCCGGCCACGGGCCGAGCACGTGAGCGACCGTGGCCCGGACCTCGCCGAGGGCCTTCTTCGGCACGGCGTAGAACTGCACGTTGACGCCGGCGGCGCGCAGCGCGGCGAAGTCCTCTATGCGCGTCTCGCCCCACGCCGACAGTTGCTCCGACTGAAGGTGCAGCGCGGCAAGGCGGGCCGCCCGTTCGACGCTCTCGCGCTGGATGCGCAGGGCCTCGTCGGCGGCCGCGAGTGGCGAAATTGCCGGCGGATGGCCGCGCGGCTCAACTTCCGAGAGAATCTGGATCGCTCGCCGCACCCGGTCGATGGCCGCGGTCGTCTCCGCGTCCGGGACCGCCCGCGAGGGGTCCACCGGCGTGAGGTGCACGACGCCCAGCCGGCCGAGGGCGGCAAGGAGCCGCTCGCGCTCAGAGGCGCGTGCCGCCACGAACACTTTGACCATCCGGGCGATCATGGATCGGTCGGTTCTCCGCTAGAGTGGGCGACGTCGAAGCGGTCGGCGGCGCTGGCGGCGGTCTCTTCCTCGCCGACCTTGGCCTTGGCGATCTTGGCGCGGCCGACGGCGGCGGTCATCTCGTCGCCCAGGTGGATGCGTATGCGGCGGATGGCCTCGCGGGCCCGCGGGACCATCACCTTCTCAAAGAGGTTCACGCGCTGGACGACCTTCGTGAGTTCCCTCTGCAGGCGGTGGCGCTGCTCGCGGATGACCTGGAGTTCGGCCTGCCGGCGGGTTGCGTCGCGCAGGTCCACCAGCGCCCGGTCGACCCACGCCGGCGTGCCGAAGAGGCTGTAGGAGGCCTCGGGGAACTCGACGCCCTCGAACACGGGCACCGTGACGCCCGCAATGTTGGCCGTGGCCGTCAGCACGCGGCTGGGCGCGGCAAGGGCCTCGACGTTCAGGCCGGCAACGTCGCTCAGGATGCGGCGATAGGCCGCGAACTTGCCGCGCGCTTCCTCTGCCGCCGCCTCTGCCGCGCGATACTTCTGGTTGACCCCCTGGATCGTCATCTGGAGTTGCTGCTGCTTGAGTTTGAGCATGGGCAGATAGCGCTGGAAGCGGGCCAGAGCGTCGCGGTGGCGCTTGAGTTCGGGGCGCGTCAGTTTGAGTTTCTTTGCCATTACTGCCTCAAATGCAGAATGCAGAATAGAGAATGCAGAATTCAAGAGACCCGACAGCCTAGGCCCTGGTCGTTTTCTGCTTTCTCCGTGCTGTGTTAATGGAGGCCACGGCGATGGCTACCAACTCCTCGGCCTCCTTCATCAGGCTTTGCAGCCTTGCTTCCGGCATTACGTGCGACTCAACAAGCAGTTCCATCCAGTATTGAGACTCGTCCGCCTCCTCAAGGACGATGTGCATCTTCGAGACGAACTCTGCCTGCGATCGAGACCGGCAGGCGCCCCTGTAATTTGCCCCAACGCTTGTACCCGAGCGTAGAACTTGGTCGCCGATTACTCCGGCGATACGATTCCTTGGGAGAGCCTGCACCATGCGGATGACTCGCAAAGCAAACTCCTTTGTCCGTTTCCGGAGATCGCAGGGCGGCAAAGCGGTGTTGTCATTCTGCATTCTGCATTCTCCATTCTGCATTCTCAGTTGCCGGGCCAGTGCTTTTCGATAACCGCCCGCCTGATTCCCGTTTCGGCCGGCTCGAAGCACTCGGCCAGAATCGTCCAGCAGCGGTCGAGGGCCTCTTCCAGCGGCACGTTCACCCGCAGGTCCATGATCTTCTCTTCAAACGCCAGGCCGTAGGCGAGGAGTTTGCGGTCCCAGGGCGACATCTCGAAGCCCATGTCGCGTTTTTCGCGGCTCTCGCGGCAGAGGGCGTATAACTGGATGCACGCGTCCATGATGGAGCGGTGATCGTCGCGCGTCTTGCCGTTGACCTGTTGCTTCAGCCGCGACAGGCTGCCGAACGGCTCGATCCACCCGCCGCGCAGGTAGAACTGCCCCTCGGTGATGTACCCGGTGTTGTCGGGCACGGGGTGCGTGACGTCGTCGCCGGGCATCGTTGTGCACGCTAGCACCGTCATCGAACCTGCGCCTTCCAGGTCCACGGCCTTCTCGTACCGCCGCGCGAGTTGCGTGTAAAGGTCGCCGGGGTAGCCGCGGTTTGAGGGGATCTGCTCCATGGTGATGGCGATTTCCTTCAGGGCGTCGGCGAAGGCGGTCATGTCCGTCAGGAGCGTCAGCACGCGCTTGCCCTGGAGTGCGAACGCCTCGCCCACGGCCAGGCACATGTCGGGCACCATGAGGCACTCGACCACGGGGTCGGCCGCCGTGTGAACGAAGAGGATCGTGCGCCCCAGGACGTTGCCGTCGTCGAAAGTCTTGCGGAACTGAAGGTAATCGTCGTGCCTGAGGCCCATGCCGCCGAGGATGATGACGTCGGCGTTGGCCTGGAGGCCCACGCGGGCCAGGAGTTCGTTGTACGGCTCGCCGGGGACGGAGAAGATCGGCAGTTTCTGCGACTCCACCAGCGAATTGAAGATGTCGATCATCGGGATGCCCGTGCGGATCATCTTGGAGGGGAGGCTGCGGCAGACGGGGTTGACGGCCGGGCCGCCGATCTCCTTCATCTCGGCCTGGACCTCGGGGCGCCCGTCGCGCGGGCGGCCGGCGCCGTCGAAGATGCGGCCCACGAGGTCGGTGGAGAAGGGGACCTGCATCGGCCGGCCGAGGAACCTCACGCGGTCGCCGGTCGAGACGCCCTGCGTGCCGGCGAAGACCTGAAGGCTGACCTGGTCGCCTTCCAGGCGGATGACCTGGGCCAGGCTCGATCGCCCCTCGCCCGTGACGACGGCCAGTTCATCGTAACCGACGCCTGCGGCCGAGACGGTGACGACGTTGCCGGCGATGCGGGTTATCTGGTCGTAATACTTTCTCATGCCCTTTGTCCTCTTGCTGATGCCGTCGCCCTTACTGACGCCGACGACCCCGAATGACTAATTTCTAATGTCTAATGACTAATCAAACTACAATGCCGAATGTCCAATTACTAGACTTTGGTGTTGCGCCGGATGGCCACAAAGATCAGGTGGAGTTCCTTGACCTCCCGCCAGATATGCCTGGCATCGTCTTTCATTTCCGGCACTGCTGCGGCAACCATGCGCAGCCAGTGCTTGCTTTCCCTTGCCTCCTTGCGGCAGATGCCGATCTTGTGGCGAAAGTCCTTCTTGGATTCCGCATCGTCCGCCTCGGCGTAATTGGCGCCGACGCTTGTTCCCGCCCCCACCAGTTGCGGAATAAGCCGCGCGGTCACAGGCGTTTGCGGCATCCGCTTGGCAAATGCGATGATTGCCTCGCCGAATCGGGCCGTCCGTTCCTCCAAGTCGTAAGGCTTCTTCCCCTTCCCGCCAGAGTGCTGCCAGCCCCCACCCTGCGATTGCTCGTCCGTGTTAGTCATTGGGCATTGCCTTTTGATTAGACATTAGTCATTAGACATTAGTCATTTCGCTCCCCGCGCGGCGATGAACGCATCAATCTGCCCCAAGACCTTCTTGAATTCCTCAGAGCCCCACGCCGCATAATTCCAGTTTCTGAACAGGTCCTGTGCCGCAACCAGCGTGCGGCGGGCAATTTCCTTCTCGGTGAAGCCGAAGTCCAGCGCTATCACCTCGAGCATCTTGTCGAAGACGAACCGCTGCCGCTCGGCCGACGTGGCGGCGTCGACCTTGTCGAATGCGTTCTGCTGGAGGTAACAGTTGTCGAAGAACTCGGCCTTCAGCATCGTCGCGAAGTCGTCGATGCTCGTGCCTTCTTCGCCCACGACGGCCATCATCTGCTTGACCTCGGCGCCGCGAGTAAGCAGTTCCCGCACCTGCTTAACTTTGGCCGGCTCGATGATGCCGGCGTACTTCGACCACGAGTCGAGCGGGTCGATCGCCGGGTACCGCCGCGCATCGGACCGGGCGCGCGACAGGCCGTGGAACGCCCCGACGACCTTCAGCGTTCCCTGCGTCACGGGCTCCTCGAAGTTGCCGCCGGCCGGGCTGACGGTGCCCCCGATGGTGACCGACCCGGTGCGGCCGTCTCGCAGTTCGATCTCGCCGGCCCGCTCGTAGAAGTTGGCGATACGGCTCTCGAGGTACGCCGGGAATGCCTCTTCGCCGGGAATCTCTTCCAGGCGGCCCGAGACCTCGCGCATCGCCTGGGCCCAGCGCGACGTGGAGTCCGCCAGCAAGAGCACCGCCAGGCCCATCTGCCGGTAATACTCGGCCAGCGTGACGGCGGTGTAGACCGAAGCCTCGCGGGCCGCCACCGGCATGGCCGACGTGTTGCAGATGATAATCGTGCGCTCCATGAGCGACTTGCCGGTCCGCGGATCTTCGAGTTCGGGGAAGGTGCGGAGCGTCTCGACGACCTCGCCGGCCCGCTCGCCGCACGCCGCAATGACAACGATGTCGATCTCGGCGAACTTGGCCGTGATCTGCTGGAGGACGGTCTTGCCCGCGCCGAACGGCCCGGGCACGCAGTATGTTCCCCCGCGGACGACCGGGAACATCGAGTCGATGATGCGGACGCCCGTAACGAGCGGCTCGCGCGGCATGCAGCGGCGGCGCGACACGTTCAGCGTGCGCTTGACGGGCCAGCGCTGCTGCATCGTCACGGGATGCGACTGGCCGGCGGAATCCGTCAGGACGGCCACCTCTTTGTCGATCGTCAGCGGCCCGGCCGGGGCGATCTTCGCGACCTTCAACTGCCCGCTCCAACCGAACGGGACCATGATGCGGTGCTGGAAGATGCCTTCGGGCACGGTGCCGAGCGTATCGCCGGCCTGGACGGCGGCGCCGGCCTCGGCGGCGGGCGTAAAATCCCACGGCCGGTCGGTCGGCAGCGCCGGCAGGTACATGCCGGCCTTCAGGAAGTAACCGGTCTCGGCGGCCAGGAGGGGCAGGGGGTTCTGGAGGCCGTCGTAAATTTGCCCCAGCAGGCCCGGACCGAGCGTGGCCGAGAGCATCTCGTCGCGGAACTCGACCGGGTCGCCGACCTTCAGGCCGCGCGTCTCCTCGAAGACCTGCAGATCGGCCAGGCGCCCGCGGATGCGGATGACCTCCGACAGCAGCCGCGAGCCGTCGCCCCGGCAGCAGTAACCCACCGAGTTCTGGACCACGCGGCCGCCGGCCTCGGCGACGACCATATTCCCGAAGACCGCTACGATTCGTCCGTTCACCTTTACGATCCTCGCAATCGTTGTGAGGCGGTGTGCTTAGCCGTGCCCTCTTACGACTGGTTTATGTAGGGTGGGTGCTATGCACCCACCAATGCCGTTATTCTCGCGTGAAAATGGCGGGTGCATAGCACCCACCCTACATAGCAAAGCGTATTGCAGCGCCAGCCTATCATGCGCTCAGCCGGTGCCAGCGTACGATAAGCATCAGTTTGGCGGCGTAGGCGGCCAACTCCTCGTCGCCGAACGAGAACCACGCATCGTGCTCGCGGAGCCACGCCCAGCGTGCCCGATCCAGCACGCGGACGCTCGCCATCGGGTCCGGCGCCGCCGCCCACTCGCGGATGAGCGGCGAGAAATCCGCGTCGTACCGCGCCAGTTCCGGCGCCACCAGGTACGCCGCAGGGTCGAGGCCGAGGGCCTGCGCCCGGGCCGCCGCCAGGGCGTTACGCATCCCTACTTCGTGCGAGACCCATCTGGCCAGGAACTCGCTGCCCTCGCGCTGGGCCACCCGCGCGGCATGGTGAAAGTAGGCCGCCCAGACGGCGTCGGCGGCTACGCGGCGCGGAGCGGTTTCCTCCGCCGTCAGGAACTCCGGCAGCGGGTCTTCATTGCGGACTTGGGCCGGCGTCAGCACGGCCGGCGCGACGTCCTTGAGTTCCCCCGCCAGAAACGCCTCGCGTTGCCGCAGGTCGTCGAACACGAGCAACGCGTCGGCCAGCGCGCGGGCCTGCGGCCGGTCGCTTGTCTGCTCGCGCAGCGCGGCGAGCGAAATCGGCGGCGCGCTGCCAAGGTCGCCCAGGGCGGGAAGCGCGGAGATACGGTAGTAGTTGTCTGCCACCATCGGCGGTCACTTCTTCCGGGTCATGGCCTTCCGGAGCACGTCGCGCAGGGCCGGGTTGACGAGTTCCGCCAGGGCGTCGGCGACCGACTCGACGGTGACCTCGACGTTGGCCCCGTCGGCCTGGTACTCGAAGCCGGCCTCGGCCAGCGTCCCGCGCAGGTCAAGCGATGTCCCCCCCAGTTCGGGCTTGTGGGCGAGGGCCATGGCCCACTCGGCCAGGCGCTCGCGCATCTCGGGCGTCACGTTGATGCGGATGGCGGCCGTGCGCTCGATGTCGGCGCGGACGTACTGAAGCACGATCTCGTGCAGGAGGTTGCCGAGGAACTTCGGGTCCGACAGCGGCTGCCGCACGCCGGCGGCCAGGATTTCGCGGACCGCGCGGCTGAGGGACTCGTGCAGGCGCAGCACCAGGTCGCGGGCGGCCAGTTCGAGGTCCGTGCGGGCCTTGGCCTGGAGACCGTCGGCCTGGGCGCGGGCCTCGGCGACGATCTTTTCGGTGTGGGCGCGGGCGTCGGCCAGAATGGCGTCGGCTTCCTGGCGGGCCTTGGCCAGGTGCTGCTCGGCGGCGGCGCGGCCGGCATCGACGCCTTCATGCTTCAGTCTCGCCACAAACGATTCAATCGTCTCAGCCATAGAGGGCTCCGTGAACCGCGGGTTCCCCTGACGTAGCGGCCATCGCGGCCGGGAATGCCTTGAGAAAAGGGCCACGGACAAGATAGCAGAGGCGGGAGTGGGTGACAAGGAAAACCGCCGGGTCATGTTGCGTTATAGTACCAGTGTGGGGTTCCGGACCTCGGATTCCGGACGTCAGATTTCCGATTCCAGGTCCGCGTCCGCTGCCCGTTCGCCCAGCGAACTGATCCGCGTGACTTGGCGCAGGAGCATGTTGAACGGCACGCTGGCGCCCAGGCGCATGAGCAGGAACCGTCCGGCGGCCCCCTCGGAGACCAGGATGATGTGCCGCGACGTCGGCGCCTTGACCCCCGGAGCCGAGGCCTGGTGCCCGGTGACGAGGACCTCGGCCCCGACGCGTTTGGCGAACGTGTCGGCCACCTCCTGGTCCTGGAATCGGCCCCACACCAGGGCGTAGACGCTGCCGCCCGCCAGGTAATCCTCCGCCGTCAGGGGGCGGTCGAAGATCGTGTAGTCAAACAGGTCCAGCGTGTCGCGCTGTGGCGTGGAGTGGCTGATGAAAACGCCGTTGGGCGTCCGCACGGCCAGCGGCAGCGACGAGAGCAGGCGCCGGTACGACCCGTGGACCTCCGGCCATCTTTCGCCGTAGGCGCTTTCGATGCCGCGCCAGAACGCGCCGCTGATGCTGTGGCCGCCCTTCTTGATGGTCGAGCCCGCGATTTCCGCCAGGTCGTGGTTCGACAGAACCAGTTGCACCTGCGACTTGAAGCGGCACTTCAGGACCGCGGCCTCCTCCAGCAACCGGAAACTTCGGTCGCAGCCGCGCTCGTCCAGCGGCCCGCCGTGGATGAGTTCCTGAAGGACCAGGTACCGGTCGTGATTGACGCTGAGGGCGGCCCACTCGGCCACGGTCCGCAGGTTCTCGACGTTGCCGTGCAGGTCCCCCAGGACCACAAGGTCGCCCACGGGCGGCAGGCAGACGACGTTGCCGCGGCGCAGCGGATCCTGCCGCGTCAGCATGGCCGCGCGGTCCATCAGGCCGGTGATCTCGCCGATGCCCCGGGGGGCGGGGCCGCGTTCGGCGGTCCAGTCTCCCTGCGGTTCAGCCAACGCGGTGTCTCCTTGCGCCGTCCCTAATACTACAACGCCACTTGACCTTTGCGCGGCGGGTCTCCGGACCCGCACGTGTTTGGCGTGTGGCGCGCCCCGCAATAACGGATGTGGCACGGCTGGCTTGTCCAGCCGTGGAAAACGTCGCGTGCCTTCTACCACGGCTGGGCAAGCCAGCCGTGCCACACCGCAGCGCGGGCGCTAAACACGTACCCCGACCCGCCGCCCAAATCGCAATCCAGCGATTTCAGGCTAATCCATTTCGGCGGCCGAGACGGTGCTTATCAATCGCTTCACGTGGTCCTGCCTGACGGCCATAAGGAACTGTTCCATCGGAAACAGTCGGCCGGGGCAGTGGGTGTTCTTGAGTTCCCCGTGGCCGAGGACGCCGTCCAGCGGAATCTGGTAGCGGTTCCTGAGGGCCAGAACGAGAATCTCCAGCGATGCCATCTGGGCGGCCGTCGGCTCCTGGAGGTCGAAGTTGCCGATGAGGCAGATGCCGATCCCCTCGGTGTTGAACTCCGGATGGTCGACGACCTTCGTATGGGCGCCGTCGAGTTGGTCGATCCACCGAACGGTGGGCAGGATCTGACCGTCCACGGCGCCTGCCGCGCGGCCGTTATTGATGAGAAAGTGATACGCCACGCCGTTCGTAAAACCCCGGTTGCGATGGCCGGCGTCGATGGCCTCCAGCGTGCCTGAAACCGTGGCGGAATGGTGGATGACAATAGTGTGCCACGTGCGGCTGGGCGCCATCTCCTTGGGCCAGATGACGGCCCTGATGGCGGCCGCATCGTTCGTTGCGGCGGCGGCCGGCGGGTCTACAACAAGCGGCAGCGCGGCCCAGCCGATGAGCGTGCCGACCGTTATGGCCAGCAGCAGCATGGTCCAGACGCGGATCATCCGGCCCCAGTTCGCCGGCTTCGGCTGCGTTTCTCGAGTCTGCGGAATCTGCGTCATCAGGCACCCCATCGGCCCGTCGGGGTCCGCTGGTCTTCGGGCAGGTTTGCGCCATTATAAATCGGGGAGGACGGCGCGTCCAGAGAAGATCGGGTATTTCTCAGGGCAATTGCATCTAGTTTTTCATGTCACGCAAAATTTCTGCGCGTTCGGGCCATGTTAGGGTTGCGCTAGGCGCCGCGGGGTGGTAGTCTGTCGCTTCGATCAACCGGTGAGGCCTCACCAACAACCGAACCTGTT
>JAPLMO010000519.1 GCA_026386995.1 Planctomycetota bacterium
GCTGGTTGGCTGATGCAGCTCCTCTGCGGGAAAGCCCCGCCGGCACGGGTTGCGCCAGCAGCAGCAGGTCGCGGGGCAACGAGCGGCAACGGACGTATTCCACGTCCATGCGGACCCAGGCGGCAAAGGAGACCGTCGAGCGGCCGCGGACCTGCCAGAAGCAGGTCAGCCCCGGGGTCACGTCCAGCCGGCGGCGGAGCCAGCCGCGGCAGGCCGCCGTCTCGTCGCAGGGCAACGGCCGCGGACCGACCAGCGACATCTCGCCCCGCAGCACGTTCCACAACTGCGGCAGCTCGTCGATGCTGGTGGAGCGGAGGAAGCGCCCCACGCGGGTCGCCCGCGGGTCGTTGCGGATCTTGAACGCCGGCCCGTCCTGCTCGTTCAACGCCGCCAGACTACTCTTGCGGACCTCGGCGTCGGCGGTCATCGAGCGGAACTTCGAGGACCAGCAGGCCCAACGTCGCCCCCAACACGTCGAGACCTCGCTTCCAGAGCGGCAGCCGGCGGACGAACAGCGTCTCCATCGCCCGCACCGGCCTGCCGTCGTCGGTATTACCCGCCGCGGCGTTCTCTTCGTCGTCGCCGGCCGGCAATTGCGAGGGATACGCGTATGCGCTGCACTCGGGCATGGGCACGCCGCGCGGCAGGCACAGGCTCACGTCGTCGATGACGGTCCACGCCCCAGAAACCGGCGTGACCGGCAGCATCACGCCGATGCGGCGGTCGTCCAACCGCCCTGCCTCGTCGGTCAGCCGCAGACGCCGCTTGAGGATCCTCGCCAGGTGGGCGAGTGTCTCGGCGTCGGCCGGCCGCCGGCCGACCCTGAACACCACCAGCGAGAAGACCTCGCCGGTGCGGTCGCTTCGCACCCGCTCGCGCTCGAGAATCCGGTTAAACTCTTCCGGCGAATGCAGGCCGCGGAGCGCCGCGGCGGAAGACCGCCGCGTAACTCTTCGGGCCGCAAGCATCAGTCTGGTGAGGAACATCGTGTAACATCCTGTGCAAACATCAAGAACCCGCCATCATGAAACTGCCCCATCACCGGGGCACCTTGTTGAGGGCCACTCGCCTTGGCTTCAGCCGCGGAACAGTCGCCAAGGTGGGCAAATCAAGACTCTCCTCGACGTCTTCGGGAGTGCGCAGCGAGTGGTCCAATTGTTCCAACAGCAGCGGCAATCCGACCGCCCCGCACAAGCCGGCACACAGGCCGAGCAACAAATTCCACATCTTCCGCGGACGCACCGGCCGAGGCTCGTAACTGGCCGGTTGGGCGACGGTGATGTTCGACATCCGCTGCGTCTCCAACTGCTGGTCGATCCGGGCCTGCTCCAGGTTGACGGAGTACTTGCGATAATCGGCATCCAGCAGGTCCACTTCGCGCTGGAGAGTGGCCAAACGCATCTGGTTCTCGTTCAAGGTGCCCAATTCGCCGCGCACGTCCGCCAACTGGGTCCTCAACCGGCCGGCTTGAGCTTGCAGCGACGCCAACAACGGCTCCTCGGTCAGAAGCGACAATTCCGCTTGGTGGTGCAAACGGCTGGGCTCCTTGGTGACTTGCTTGCGGTTCCGTTGCTCCTGTTCCAGGACCGCCCGCGAGGCGGCGACCTGCTCCCGAATCTGGTGCATCCTGGGATGGTCCTCGGTGTATCTCGCCTGTGCCTCCTTTTCGCGCACCTGAAGGGCGTAGAACTGGTCCCGCATGCGATCCGTGCC
>JAPLMO010000108.1 GCA_026386995.1 Planctomycetota bacterium
GGTCTTTGGCGCTGGGGATTCGGCGGCGCCATCCAACCGCTTGGCGCTGGGATGCATCGGCATGGGCATTCAGGGGATGGGCGACATGCGGACGTTCATCGGGAACAACGAGGTCAAGGTCGTGGCCGTATGCGACGTCCACGAGACGCAGCTACGCCAGGCCAAGCAGGCGGTCGATGAATTCTACGGCAACAAGGACTGCGTGGCTTGCAAGGATTTCCGCGAACTGATCGGGCGCAAGGACATCGATGCCGTGCAGATCACGGCGCCCGACCACTGGCATCCGCTGATCGCAATGGAGGCGACCCGGCAGCGCAAGCACATGTACTGCGAAAAGCCTATCGGATGGAGCGTCCGCGCTGCGCAGGTCCTCCGCAAGGCCGTCAAGGAAAGCGCCGTCGTGTTCCAGTTGGGGACCCAGCAGCGCTCCAACGGCACGTTCCGGCGGGCGTGCGAACTGGTGCGCAACGGAAGGATCGGCCAATTGAAGACGATCCTGGTGGGCGTGCCCGGAAGTTGGACTTGCGCCAAGCAGCCCGCTGAGCCGGTCCCCAAGGAGTTGGACTACGAGATGTGGCTTGGCCCTGCGCCCATGGCGCCTTACTGCTATCAGCGTTGCCGACCGTGGACGGAGGGGCAAGGATACGGCGTCTGGTACAGCATCTCCGACTACTGCCTGGGCATGATCGCCAACTGGGGAATCCACCACCTCGATATCGCCCAATGGGGCAATGGTACCGAACTCGGCGGACCGACGGAGGTCGAAGGGACGGGCGTCTTTCCCAAGGACTTGCTGACTGACGCCGCAACGAGCTGGCAGGTAGAGAACCGCTACGCCAACGGGGTGACGCTGGTCCACATGGACGATGGGACCGCCCGAAAGCATCCCTTGCAGCAGGGAGGCCACGGCCACGGCGTGATGTTCCTTGGCACCGAGGGCTGGGTCCACGTGGACCGCTCGCGCATGGACGTCAATCCCAAGTCGCTGATGACGGCCAAGACCGCCCCCAGCGAGGTCCACCTCTTCAAGAGCGACAACCACCATGTCAATTTCATCGACGCCGTGAAAGGCCGGGCGAAGGCGGCTGCGCCGATTGAGATTGCCGTTGCCTCGGACATCCTGGGCAACCTCCAGCAGATTGCGATCAAGATGCGGCGGGCATTGAAGTGGGACGCGGCCCGGGAAGTCTTCGTCAACGACGACGAGGCGAACCGCATGCTGGACCGGCCTATGCGCGCCCCGTGGAAACTCTAGTCAACTCCGGACCCCGGGCCCCTTTGCAAGGATCTGAACCATGCCTGTCATCATTCGCCGCATCATCTGCGCCTTGTCGCCGGCGTTGCTGCTGTTATTGCCTGGGGGACCGCTTGCCGGCGAGCCAAGCGAACCGCTCGGCTGGCGCCTAGGGCCGGCGGCCTGGAGTTTCAACCGCTTCACATTCTTCGAGTCGGTGGACAAGACGGCGGCGCTCGGCCTGCGCTACATCGAAGCCTTCGAGGGTCAGCGCGTGAGCCCTGACAGCGACGCCAAGATGGGGGCCGACCTGCCCGCGGACGTTATTGCGAAGATCGCAGCCAAGCTGGAGTCCGCCCGCGTGAAGTTGACCAGCATCTATATCCACGCCCTGCCCGGCGACGAGCCGAAGTGCCGCACTGCCTTCGCACTGTGCCGGAAGCTTGGTATTGAGACGATCGTTTCCGAGCCGTCGCCGGAGTCGCTGGACCTCATCGAGAGGCTCTGTGACGAATACAACATCAAAGTCGCCATCCACAACCACCCGAAGGGCAGTTCTCGCTACTGGGATCCCCAGGAAGTCCTGAAGGCCTGCCGGGGGCGAAGCCAGCGGCTGGGGGCCTGCGCGGACGTGGGGCATTGGCAGCGGTCGGGGATCAAACCGGTCGAGGGGGTCCGCATGCTTGGCACCCGGCTGCTTTCGCTGCACATCAAGGATCTCGACGAACTCGCCCCCCGCGGCCACGATGTCCCGTGGGGCACGGGCCTCGGCCAGATCGCGGAGTTGTTGGAGGAGGTCCATCGGCTGCACGCCACGCCTACGCTGTTCGCCATAGAGTACGAATACAATTGGGACAACAACGGCCCGGACATCGCCCGCTCCGCGGAGTTCTTCCGACGAACGGTCGCAGCATTCACTGCGGGCCAATCTCGCACAGGGCAGCCCTTGCATGTCGGCTGGGCCACGGCGGACATCACACCCCCCAAGCCTGTAGCGCTTGTCGGGCAATTGCACAAGCGGATATCGAAGGGTGTGCGAGACCCGCTCACGGCCACGGTGCTCGCCCTGGAGACTCGCGGCGAGGGCGGGGAGAACGAACAGGCCATCATGGTGTCGTGCGACCTGCTGTTCGTCCTGCACTCCGTCCAAGAGCGGCTTCAGGAGAAGATCAAGACGCGGCTCCCTGGTTTCGACTCCAAGAAGCTCTTTCTCAACGCCACCCACACGCACACCGCGCCCGGCTTAAGCGACAGCACTTTTAAGGGCCTGTACGACGTGAGCAAGGATGCCGGCGTATGGAAGGCGTCCGAGTACGCCGAGTTCTTCCTTGACCACGTGTCGCAGGCTGTCGCGGAAGCCTGGCAAGGGCGGAAGCCCGGTGGCCTGAGCTGGGCGATGGGCTACGCGGCAGTGGGGTTCAATCGGCGGGCCCAGTTCTTCGATGGGCGCACGGTGATGTACGGCGACACCGGTTCGCGCTACTTCTCCCACGTCGAAGGCCACTCGGACCCGGCCGTGGGCATGCTCTTTTTGTGGCAGCCGGATGGAAAGCTCGACGGGGTGGTCATCAACATCGCCTGCACCTCCCAGGAAACGGAAGACCTCAACGAGATCTCCGCCGACTTCTGGCACGAGGTGCGCGAGGAACTCCGCAAGCGGCACGGCAAGGACCTCTTCGTCTTTCCACAGTGCGCAGCCGCTGGCGACCAATCGCCGCACCCGATCTATCGCACTAAAGCGGAGCAAGTGATGGACCAACGGCGTGGTTTGACTCGTCGCCAGGAGATCGCCCGGCGCATCGCCAACGCCGTGGACGACGTGCTGCCGGTCGCCAAGGCGGACATCAAGAACCGACTGGTCTTCCGGCACACGGCGGCAGGAGCGGATATCCCCGAACAGCAGCCGCCGCGCCAGCCATTCTATGAAACCGACGCCGTCCATCCGGCTGAGATTCATGTTCTTCGTCTGGGCGACGTGGCCATCGCGACCAATCCCTTCGAGTTGTACATCGACTATGCCACCCGCATCCAGGCCCGCAGCCGCGCCACCTTGACAATGACGGTGCAGCTCTCATGCGCCGCCAGCGGCTATCTGCCCACGGAGCGGGCAGTGAAAGGTGGCGGTTACAGCGCTGACAAGTTCCTCGTCGGCCCAGCTGGCGGGCAGGCGCTTGTGGAAGAGACGGTCAAACGCATCAATGAACTGTGGCCGTAGCGCAAGATTGCGACGGATGGCGGGTTAAGCCTATCGCGTTGGAGCTGACGCTGGTGGGCAGCGAGAACTCCCCGGTGCTCAACCCGGCCTTCGTCATCAAGAACTGGGGTGAAACAATGGTGAAGGTGCGCGTGGGTGGGAAAGACATACCGCGCGGCCAGGACTGCCGCGTGGGCCATGTCTACACCCTGGAGGGCATGGACCTGATCGTCTGGCTCAATCTGGAGGCCAGGCAACCGACAACCATTCTGTTTTCGTCTGAGACTGGGTTGGTTGGCGCTAAGGCCATGGGGAAGATAATCGGGCCGCTCCTTGAACGCATCGACATCCACCTGGAAGTGCCGGCGGTTCCTTACCGCGAACTGCGCAGCCAGGCCGACGGCACGCCGAGCGCATCTATGCGCGAGCAGGTGGACACCGCCCGCCGGTGCCAGACCGCGCGGTTCTCCACCGGCCGATCCACCAACGCCCGCATGAGCCACCGGCAAGTGAAGAAGTTCTGCGCCATGGACGATGCCGGGGAGATGCTCCTTAAGCAGGCGATGCAGGAACTGGGCCTCTCGGCCCGCGCCCACGACAAGATTCTGCGCGTCGCCCGCACGATCGCCGACCTCGACAATTCCGATAACATCACCTGTCGGAGGCGGGCCTGCGCCTCCTCCAGGGAGTCGAAGAACTCAACCTCCATGGCCATCACCGCCTTGCCTCTTCTCCAGGAGTTGCCGCAGCTCGGCTGCTTCGAGCTGGGCCTCCCCAACATACCCTTGGACCTCAGCCAGCTCCGTCGCAAACTGGTGCAGGCGAGACTGGAGGGTCTTCAGGTTGACTTGCAGCACGACGATTGCTGCGATGCCCGTTCTGCGGGCCTCTGTGTCAAGTTCTGACATACCACATCACCTCGCCCCCACCTTGGCGGCGGAGTTAGCCTCGATTTCGGCGCGAGCCGAAACCCCGCAGGGCTCGCCCGCCATGCGCGGCGAGTCGAGAGCTATCTACGCCGCCATGCAAGAGGTGATGGCGCTGTCAGAACGCACCGAGAGGCCCGCCAGGGCAAACCCGGGGACGCAGCGCGACGGCTGCATGGAGGCCCGTGAACGAACGGACGGAAATGTGCCCCCCAGAGAGGGGCCTGTTGGGAGCGGCCCGTTGAGTGCCTTCGGCCAGTTGCCGCGCGGTTCACTTCCTGCGGAGAAGAAGGGCCCCAAGCCCGCCCAGGGCCAGGAGGCCCAGCGTCGCAGGCTCCGGCACGACCGTGAAGGCCGTGATGTAGCCGCTCGCCGGCGCACCGTCGAACGTGGCCGTCTCCGGCACCACCGACCAGTCCACCAGCGACCCGTCCAGCGGCGAGAAGAAGTTGCTGTTGTGCAGGCGCTGGCCGCGCGGATCCAGGCGCCAGTACTGGAACGTGGCGTCGGCGATGGCCTCGCTGTAATCGGTTCCCGCGAAAAATTCGGCCTTGTACTCGCCCCCCGGCGGATCGTTAAAAAGGAAGTACACATCAATAACCGTGTCTGCGGTCAGGCCGGCCGGGGCGTCGCCCGTGGCGTTGGCAAAGGGCAGGGTCTCGCTCGTCAGGCGCAGGACGTCGTTGACGCTGCTTGCGGGGTTCGTGTAGTCCGGGGTCGGCGCGCCGATCTCGAAGGAGAAGTTCTGCGGGGTCTCGGCCGCCAGGACCTGGCCCACGGTCAGGATGGTGGAGGGCGCCCCGGGGCTGATCGTGCCGCCCGCCTCGATGCTGACGGCCTTGCCGATGGTTCCCTTGCCCAGGAGGGTGCCGTAAACAATAAGGGTGCCGATCTCGCCGCCGAGCGTCCCGTTGATGATGAAGACAGCGCCGAGGTCGATGGTGACGTTGCCGCCGGTGAGGACCGTGCCGCTGGGGAGTTGGTTGGCGTCGCCGCGGATGGTCAGCGTGTTGCTCAGGGTGAGGGTGCCGGTGGAGGTAGGCGTGCCTCCGATCAGCGTGGAGTCTCCGGTCAGGATGACCGGTCCGTTGATAAATCCTGTGCCGCTGAGCGTGGCCGCCCCGACCGTCACGGCCCCCGTGCCGGTGCCGGAGCCAGCGGTGTTCTCGACGAGGAGCGTCCCTTCGGAAACCGTCGTGCCGCCAGTGTAGGTGTTGACGCCGGAGAGGGTCAGCGTGCCGGTGCCGATCTTGGTGATTGAGCCGCTGGTGCCGGAGATCACGCCGGCATACGCCGCGCGGTTCGTGTTGTCGCCGCCGACCGTCAGGGTTTTCGCCCCGAGGGCCACGTTGCCGCCGGCCGCGCCCCCGCCGGTGAGGGAACCGATCTGCGTGTCGAAGCCGTTGAGGTCGATGGAAACGCCCGCGGTATTCGCCAGGGTGACGGCGGAGTTGTTGCCGAACGCTCCACTGGTATTTGCCACGGAGGCGATGCCCGCCTGGAGGGTGCCGGCGTTGACGGTCGTCGGGCCGGTGTAGGTGTTGGCACCCGAGAGGGTCAGCGTGCCGGTGCCCTCCTTGGCCAGGCCGCCGTTGGAGAGCCTGCCGACAAGGGTAGCGAAGTCGGCGCTTGTGGAGGGGTTGTCGTTGACCCTCACGGTGCGGGTCCGTCTGTTCAGGTCAATGGGGTTCAGGAACCGTGTCTCGTTGTCGGCGGTATCGGACCCGAAGATGAGTTCGCAGAAGTCCGGAACGAAGGAACCGACGTTCCACGTCAGGGTGTTCGGTGTCGAGCTACCGCCGATATTGACGGTCATCAGGCCGCCGTAGGCCGAGAACCCGCCGCGGACCATCCACTGCACCTGGTCGCGCCCAATGCCCAGGCCGCGGATGAAAGTGACGGCCCTAACGCCCTGTAGAACGCCATCGATGAACACCAGGTTGCTGTCCGTGGGCAGGCCCGCGCCCGAATTGGCCTGAAGTGTCCCGCCACCATCAATAGTGGTCAGGCCGCCGTAGGTATTGGCGGCAGTGAGGACCAGCCTGCCGGGGCCATCCTTGGTCAAGCCGCCGTTGGAGAGCACGCCGGCCAGGGTGGCAAAGTCGGTGTTCGTATCGGGGTTGTCGTTGACCGTCACGGTGCGGACACCGTCGGCGAGGTCGATGGGATTCAGGAACCGCGTCTCGTTGGCGGCGGTCAAGGACCCGAAAACGAGTCCGCCGGTGGTCGGAACGAAGTTGCCGACGCCCCACGTCAGGATGTCCGGCGTCGGGTTGCCGCCGATGTTGACCGTCATTACTCCGCCGGAGGCGGAGAAGCCTCCGCTGTAGGTCCACTGCACCTGGTTGGGCCCCTGGCCCAGGCTGCGGCTAAAGGTGACGTTTCCAGTACCTTCCAGGACGCCGCCGGCCAAGGTCAGGTTGCTGGTCGCAGGGAGGCCCGCTCCCCCCACCCCCCACGCCTGGAGCGCCCCGCCATAGATGGTGGTCGGGCCGGTATAGGTATTGGCACCCGTGGCGAGAACGACCGTACCGTAGGGGTCTGCCTTGTTCAGGGGGGCGGGGCCGCCAAGAACGGCCGTGATCGTGCCGCTCCGCACCTCATAGGATGCCGTGCTGACCAAGCCCGCGGCGGTGCCGCCGACGATTGATCCGCCGTTCAGTGTCACGGTACCCACGGTGGCAGGGTATAACCCGATGTCGAACGTACCCCCGTTGACGGTGACGGCGCTGCCGGGGTTGATGGCATTGGCGACACCGTACGCCAATGTACCGGCGTTCACCGTGGTTGGGCCAGTGTAATTGTTGGCGACAGCCAGAACCAGCGTCCCCGGGCCGCCCTTCGTCAGGCCGCCGTTGGAGAGCACGCCGGCCAGGGTGGCAAAGTCGGCGCTGGTGTTGGGATTATCAAGGACCGTGACGGTCTCGGTGCCCCCGTTCAGATCAACCAGGTTGAGGAAGAGCGTCTGGTTGTTGGCGGTCGAAGACCCAAAGACCAGGGCGGAACCGGACGGAACGAAGCCGCCCACACCCCACGTCAGGGTCTGCGGCGTCGGGTTGCCGCCGATGTTGACGGTCATCAGGCCGTCGAAGGCCGAGAACCCGCCGCTCCCCGTCCACTGGACCTGGCCGGCTCCGACACCCAGGCCGGGAGTAAAGGTGACTCCGAGACCTTCCAGGACGCCGCCGGCCAAGGTCAGGTTGCTGGTCGGAGAGAGGCCCGCCCCGAAGTTGGCCCTGAGCACCCCAGCCGCCACGGTCGTGGTGCCACCGTACAGGTTCGCGCTGCTGTTGCTCAGGACAAGCGTCCCCGTGCCGGTTTTGGTCAAGCCGCCCGGTCCGGACACCGTGCCAGGCAGGGTCAGCGTGCCGGACCAGACGTTTACGTTCGTATTGCTGGCCAGGAAGACGGGGGGCGAGATCGTGTGGCTCCCGCTGGCGACGTTGATAATGGCGGGGCCACCGGTGGCCTGCATCGTGATCGTCGGGGCGCCGACCAGCGTGTACGCATTGGCATTGTCGAAGTTCAGGATCCCCACGGTCAGCGGGACATCGACCGTGATGGTGCGCGCGGGCGCAGCAGGGGTATCCAGGAACGACGCGGCCGCATCGACGCCGTTCGGCACGCCGCCCGCCCAGTTGTCGCCCAGGGACCACTGGCCGTCGGTGGCGACCGCCCATCGGCTCGTCGATGCCCCCGAAAGTTGCACGCTCCAATTGACGGATTGCTCCAGGAGTTGCCGGTTCCTCGTCACCCAGTTGTTCGGGTCCGCATCGTAGGCCCTGGCCGTGACGGTGTAACGGCCGGCGCCGTACTGGCCGATGATGTTCTGAATCTGGAATGACCCGCCCGAGGCGACCGGCGCGCCGTCTATCGACCAGGCCACCTGGATCACCGCGGGGTCAACCACGGTAACCGAGAGGGGGTTCTGCGGGTCGATCACCGGCGCGGCGTTGGGCGACCACGCATCCAGCGGGCGCACAAGGCTGTAAATATCCAGGATGATCTTCTCGCGGCAGACGGCGTTGAAGGGAACGCCATAGACGGAGTTCGGGTAGCCGGGGCTGGAGGACCAGTACCCCAAGTTCCTCATCTTGGAATCCACGGACGGACGCCAGATGCCCGTAGTGTAACTACCAAGGCCTCCTTGGTTAGTGCCGATGACGCCGACAGCCGGCACGTCCTGGTACCCCAGCCACGGGGCCCATTTCGCTCCCGTTTGGTCCGTGCTCAAGTTGACCGCGGCCGGCTCAGGACCGGTATAGGCCCCCGGGCTATCATACTCATCACCCAGCCCGTTGAACGAATGCCCGAGTTCATGAAGAGCGACCTGCCTGGCGAAGGCATCGCCTGCCGCATAGACGGCAAAGGGGCCATAGCCAAACAGCCCGCCTCCCCCGCCATACAGCGTGTCGTTGACGGCGACCACGGGCACCTCGGCCGTGAAGGGTGCCCCCGCCAGGTTCTGCGCCAAGACGCTCCGGCCCAGGTCCAGGTCAATGTAGAGAAACCGTTGCGGGCCGCCGCCGTAACCGTAGCCGGCGTTCAGGGCCGTGTTGCGGGGTTGGGGCAACTGTGAACCATTGTCCGCTCCGGACTCGGCGGACACGACGTCTATGCGCCAGGTGTTGAAGAATCTCCGGTACTGCACGTATGGATCCCGTTCGTACAGGTCAAAGTTGATCGGCGGCGGGGGCGCAGGGGGGGGGAATGGGGCGATAGGAGGGGGCTGCGGCCCGAACAGGTAGGTCCAGAGCGTCTGGACGTCGTTCCAATAAGTAGTGGGAATCTGGTCCGACGTATAGCCATCCCCCATGAAGACCATGTCCACGCGGTTGGATGACGGCCCCGTGACACCGACCGGGAAGTACTGGCCCTGCAAAGAGGCGGGGCTCAGCGCAAACAGGCCGACGGACAACAGGACGCACAGAACGGTGAGACTTGCCGACTTTCTCCGGGTCGGGAGCATGGCCGACCTCGCTTTCTTCGGGGGCTTGCCGGATAGCCCCTCGAGTAGGAGTGCCGACAGCATAAGGTCGTATGGGCAGATACCGCCGCGCGCCCCGGATGCCGGTGCGGCTCTCCTATACTTTACCTCAATAATAGGCCAAAGTCAAATCAGAAACGCCAGGAGTTTCCCCACGCCTTGTCAGGTCGGCGGTCTGGCGAACGCGAGGACGAGTTGGCCGGGGTCGGAGGGCGGCAGTGCTCCGCCCCTCCCTCCGGCCCAGCCAGCGCATCAACAACCGATTCTCTCATAACACTTGGTACAAGAATCGGGAAGGGGTCAGCCCCTACCGAAACCCCCATCCGGCCCCACGAACGTGATGGTTCAGGCAACCTGGTGGGCCTCTTCGGAGTCCATGGGTCCATCGATGGCGTCTCGGTCGCGCAGCAGAAACCGCGGGGCCGTTCAAAGGCAAAGGCCTCGGCGACCTGCGGCGGCCGCCTCAGCGACCGCCGCGTCCGTCCATAGTCGTCCGGCACCTACTCCGCCTCCTTCTCCACCAGCGAAACAAACTCTCTTGCCTTAAAGACCACGAGTTCCAGGTCCGCCAGTTCCCGACGGTTGAATCGGTTCGTGGATTGCCAGACGCCCTGCGCGTCCTTGAACCGCTTCTCCACGCGCACGCTGAAGACCTCAAACGGCTCGTCCCCTTGGCCGGGGATCTCGTCCCGCCAGATGCTCGCCCGGACACCTCCGGCCAGGAACTCCTTTACGGGTTTATCACCTTGTGCCATACAATCACCTCCTCTCAACTTCAAATCGAGCAATTCTCTGCCCGAGAGTATGAAAGGGCCTGGCCCGCCGAAGCGGGCAAGGCCCCACCGGCCCCTTAGACTTCCTGCTCCGCCGCTACGCGCTGGGCCTTCTGCATCGCCACCTCGGTTGCCTGTGCCAGCAGCGTCCCTCCTTCGCCCACGTAGGTCGGCAGCGGAAGCCCCCAGGCCAACTGCATGGCTATCGCCAGCGGATAGACCTTCTGCGTGCAGGCCTTGGCGGTCCCGTCCGCATCCACAACCACCAAGTACGCCTCCCGGTCGTCGCCGAGACCCCGGCGGACCACCAGTTCCTTGTAGTTCTCCTCGCCCACCGGTTCCCAGTCCCGCGCACTATACCCCGGATCGCTCCGAAGCTCTTCGGGTCGCACGGCCAGAGGCCGTGGGTTTAGCTCGTGCTAAGGCTGGATGGCGGTTCCGTGCGAGCCGTCGGCACGCCCTACTCATCCATCATCCGCCGCCGGTGCCGGTGTCTGGACTGCGGGCAAGTTCGGGTTGACAAGGAATACGCCTGAAGGCAGGGCGCTCCGGTCAGCAGTGCCAACTGAGGGCGTTTTTGAGGCCATTGTTGAGGGCATTTTGTTCTTGACTTTGCCGAATTGCATATCATAGTGGCATTGTCAAATAAACGTGGGCCGCTTTTGCTAAGGGGGCGAAAGCGAAACCCTCCATAACTCAAGGGCGACCGGGGGAGCATATGCTCCGGGCGCCCTATTTTTATTGATTGATTCTTGCGGATGGGCAGGCGCGCGGGCGCTCCGGGCGACCTGCGGCAGGCCGACGATGGGCGAAGCAGGGGCGCACCAGAACAAGGGGAGCGTAACATGACGCGCACGACCTCGTGGATGGGATTGATGTTGGTTGCCGTCGTCGCGCTGGGGGGGGCCGGCGAGGCCCTGGCCCAGACGCCCCTGTCGTACTTCACGGGCCTGGGCTTCCCTTCCGGCGGCCCCATAAGTTTAAGTTTTGCCACCGGCGTCTCCACATGGCGAGAGGACACATCGGAATCCGAATATTCCCTGTTCCTGCGGGTCGTCGGGTCCAGCAACCTGGGCAACCCCAACGGCCTCGAAGGTTTCTTCACCGACTGGCAACAGGCCGTGACGCCGGGGGGAACGTCGGTAAGCCCCCTCGCGCCAACCCCGACACCCCTGTCCCCTGGCAAAGCCTACCAGCCGGCGGCGATAGCGGCCGGTAATCCGAAAATTACCGTCGGCACGATGTACACTACCAGCCCCAAGGCGTACCGGATGGATACGGGCATGCTGTCGCTCTTGTCCTCCGGCATAAGAGCGATGGCCGTCTCGGCCGATGGAACAGTGACGGTCGGGCGCAGCACAACGTCCGGTGGTCGCCCCGTCATGTGGATGAACCCTGGCAGCCCAGCCATCCCCGCCGGTCCGCTGGCGCTGGGCTCGGCCTATGCCGTATCGGATGACGGCAGCGTCGTCGCCGGTGTGGAGGGCGGCGGCGGGGGGTGGGCGTACAAATGGTCCGCGGGCGTGACGACATACCTGGGTTTCAGCGCGATCCCCATCATGGCGTTTAGCCCGTCGGAACCGCCGGTGGCGGTCATTGGCATATCGAGCGACGGGTCGGCCATCGTCTCCAACCGCACCTGGGACAACCCCGCCGAGCACCAGGCCGTGGCCGTCCGCTGGACGGGCGGCGCCACGACCGACCTGGGCTGGCTCAATTCCACCGACGCGTTCAGCCATGCCACGGCCGTCAGCGGCGACGGCGCCGTCGCCGTGGGCTTCAGCGGCAACGATTTCACTTGTTTCTCCGGTGCAAACGCCGCCTTTGTGTGGGATGCCGTCGGCGGCATGCAAAATCTCCAAAACGTCCTGGCCGGCAACTACGACCTCAGCAGCCAACTGAAAGGATGGACCCTTACACAGGCCACCGCCATCAGCCGCGACCGCACAGCGGTCGTCGGAAACGGCCTCAACCCGAACGGGGAACTGGAGGCCTGGCTGGCCTGGCTGCCGGGCGGCCTGTTGATGTCGGAGGAACCGCCGCCGCCGCCCCCGCCGCCGCCCCCGCCCCCGGGGCCCCGCCGCCTCTCTTGGGTCGGCGGCGGCAGCACCCAGTTCAACAACCCCGCCAACTGGTTCGATGTGGCGATCGGGCAAATCACCACCCTCGCGCCGCGGGCCGAGGATGCCGTGGAATTGAACCTCACGGGCCCAATCGTGCTCCCCGCCCTGGGACAAACGAGCACCGACGTCAGCATCTGGACGACCGGCAGCATCAACTTCGACCTGAACGGGGCAACCTGGACGATGATGGCCGTCTCGGACGGGGGAACCGGTTGGTATCCCGCCTTGCAGATTTCCGGCAGTTCGGCGGGCAACATCACCTTCCGAAACGGCACGGTCAGCGCCTCCGACAATGGACGCGCCTTTATGTCGCTCTACACGTCGACCCTGAACATCGAGTCCGACGCGGTGTTACAGGCGGATGGCGGCACCGATGTCAACGGCGGCGGTCATCTGAATATCCGCGGCGCGTTAACCGGCGGCCTTATCGTGTCAGAGGGCAGCGTGCTCGTCAGCGGCCCCACGGCCTCCGTCCAAGGCATTACGGCGAACTGGATAAACAATGCCTACATCGCGACGACCGGCCACGGCCTTCTGACCATCGAAAACGGCGCCGCGTTCTCGATGGGAGAAGTACAAATTGGCTGCGGCTACGCCACGTCTGGCGGAGAGGTCGTCGTCACCGGCTCTGGCTCGCGCCTGGAGACGGGCTACACCTTAGGGTTGACGACTGGCGGGTTGCTGGCTGTGGGCACCAGCACAGCAGGCTCCGGCACGCTGCGCGTCGAGAACGGCGGCGCCGCCAAGAGCAGAAAGTCCGTCTGCATCGCTTACAGTCAGGGTGCCACGGGCCTGGCCACCGTCAACGGCACAGCATCCAGCCTGACGGCCGACCGGGACCTGCACGTCGGCGGCCACGGCGACAATAACTTTGGTGGTACGGCCGCCGTCGGCGGCACCGGCATGCTGCGGATCGAAAACGGCGGCTCTGTGACCGCCGGCGACGCCGCCAAGGTCTGGACGCCGGGCCAGGTCGTTCTCGACAACGGCACCCTGACCGTCGGCAAGACCGTCTCGGGCAACTGGGTGCCCGGAACCCTGACCAACGAGGGCGCCGTGGGCGGCACCGGCCTGATCAACGCCAACGTCCTCAACCGCGGCACGCTATCGCCCGGCAATTCGCCCGGCCTGTTGACCATCCAGGGCACGTTCACCCAGGAAGCGGCCGGCTCGCTCCTTATGGAAATCGCCACCTCCGGAATCGACCGCCTGGACGTCCAAGGCACGGCCATGGTGCGCGGCGGCCTGCGCCTGGCATTCCTGAACGGCTACGAGCCCGCCCTCGGCCAGTGGCAGAACCTGATGACCTTCGACCCCCAGGGGTCGCAGGTCCGGTTTGACTCGATTTCCATGACCGGCCTGGGTTTGGACCGGTACCTGGAGACGGCGACCGATGCCGGCACATACCGCATGCGCCTCCTCGCCGGTGTGCCGCAGGGCATCTTCAGCGGCGACTTCGGCGACTTCCAGCCGGGCCAGAACGTCGGCGACGCGTTGCCCGGCTTCGGCATCGACGCGGCGGCCACCGGCGGCGTGGTACTCGTGCTCGACCCGGACAACCCCACCCACACCGTCCTGAGGATCTACGACTCCGACCCCGCCGGACAGCCCGTCCTCATCTACAGGCCGATGACCCTGGCCGAGAGCGTCACCGTCGAATTCACATACCGGTTCCTGACGGACGGCAAACTCCAACTCATTGTGGGCGGCATCGTCATCGACACCCTGCCGGCGCCGGCCGATACCCCCGGCGTGGACGACCCGGGACGCGACAGTTTCGCCTCCTTCAGCCGCTCCTACGATCTGGATTCCCTGGGCCTGACGGGCAACGAGACGTTCACCCTGCGGTTGACAAACGCCGGCGACCCTGAGATTCTCCTGGGTGACCTGAAGGTTCTGACGACGCCCGAACCGGCGACGCTGTCGCTTCTCGCCCTGGGCGGGCTGGCAATGCTGCGGCGGCAGAAGAGGACCTGATTGATTGGCGGCTCTGCCGTCCGGCGGGGGTCGGGCGGCGGGGCTGAGAACAAGAGAGGATGACCGGGGGAGATCGGCCGCACGGCCGGTTTCCCCCTTTTTCTTTGGAACGCATGGCACAAGGAGATTGGCAATGATTAGCGCAAGAGACGTGACGAGGATGGCGGTTGTGGGGACGATGGTCGTTCTGCTGGGAACAAACTTCGCCCACGCGGGTGACACCCACTGGAACGCAGGAACCGGCAACTGGTCAAACGGTTCAAACTGGAGCGATGGCGAACCCACCTCCGTTGATGGTGCCTACATCAACAACGGCGGAACCGCACAAATCACCGCCCCGAATAAGGAGGTCTGTTCTGGCCTCTATCTCGGAGAGGGTTCCACAGATAGTGGAACCGTCGATATGACCGGAGGAACTCTGTCACTGCCAGTCAACTCGAACATCTTTGTCGGCGTCAATGGTCACGGCACGCTGAATATCACCGAAGGCGGAGCGATCAGCAATTATGCAGGCCTT
Organism: Planctomycetota bacterium; assembly: GCA_026386995.1. The sequence continues at coordinate 14,732 of JAPLMO010000108.1, forward strand.
ATCGGTTGTGAGTACGGCTCGAAGGGAAAGGTCACGGTGGACGGCTCCGGCTCGATTTGGAGCAACCAGTATGCCCTCTGGGTCGGTTACGAAGGCAACGGCACGTTGGATATAACCGCCGGCGGCGAGGTCAGAAATTCTACAGCGAGCAACGTGGGCAACGACCCGGGCTCGACGGGCGTAGTCACGGTGAAGGGTGCCGGCTCGAAGTGGACGGCCAGCGGGGAAAGCAATGTCGGGTTCGAGGGCGACGGCACGCTGAATATCACCGGTGGCGGAGCAGTCAGCAACGATACGGGCTACATCGGCAGGCGGTCCGGCTCGACGGGCGCGGTGACCGTCGACGGGCTCGGCTCGACGTGGGCGAACGACGGTGACGTCCACGTCGGCTTCGAAGGCAACGGCACGTTGAACATCACTGGCGGCGCGGTCGTCACCAACGAGTTTGGCTTCATCGGCCTGGGATCCGGCGTGTCCGGTGCGGTGACCGTCGACGGAACCGGTTCGAAGTGGATTAACTGCTATGCACCTTACGACTCTAGACTCCGGGTCGGCGAGCGCGGCCACGGCACGCTGAATATCTCCGGAGGCGGAGCGGTCATTAGCGACTCCTGCACAATAGGCTTCTCCTCCGGCTCGACGGGCGTGGTGACAGTCGACGGGACCGGCTCCACATGGACGAACAATCTCAACCTCTACGTCAGCTACAGCGGCGACGGCACGTTGAATATCATCGGTGGCGGCCTCGTCAGTGTCGGTGATACGCTGACCATCGACGAGGATGGGGACGGCGACGGCTTCATCAACATGTCCACCGGCGGCATGCTGGCCCTGTTCGGTGACGCCGATGACTCGCTGGGCGACTTCCTGAACCTCGTCGACGGTACGGACGCGATACGGTACTGGAATGACGACATCTCGGGCTGGGATCGGCTCACCAACGCCACCCTGGGCGTGGATTACCAACTTGCCTACCTGACCGCAGGCGACCTGGCCGGCTATACGCTGCTCACCGTTCCCGAACCCGCGACGCTGGGGCTGTTGGCCTTCGGCGGACTGGCAATGACGCGGCGGCGGAAGAAGAACTGATTGATTGGCGGCTCTGCCGCCCGGCGGGGGTCGGGCGGCGGGGCTGAGAACAAGAGAGGATGACCGGGGGAGATCGGCCGCGCGGCCGGTTTCCCCTTTTTCTTTGGAACGCATGGCATACAAGGAGGCGGGCGATGATCAGCACAAGAGGCGTGATGATGATGGCGGTTGTGGTGGCAATGGTCCTGCCGGCGGCCGGGCCGGCGCAGGCCGAGGACTGGTCGCCGCTCTGGTCCACGGCCACCCTGTCGCAGGCGCGCGGTTACTTTGCGGCTACCTCCGCGGACGGCAAGGTCTTCTTCGGCGGCGGAGGCACCGGCACCTTTGGCGGCTACAGCAACGTGGTGGACATCTTCGATGCGGCCACGCTCACCCGCACCACCACCAGCCTGTCACAGGCCCGCAATCACCTTGCGGCCGCCTCCGCGGGCGGCAAGGTCTTCTTCGGTGGCGGGCAGGCTAGTAGCGGCTACAGCAAAGTGTTGGACATCTACGACACGACCACCAGCACATGGTCCACCGCCCAACTGTCCCAGGCGCGCCAGGAAATCGCTGCCGCCTCCGCAGGCAACAAGGTCTTCTTCGGCGGCGGGGAGTACGCCATGAAAAGCGACAGCAACGTGGTGGACATCTTCGATGCGGACACGCTTACCCGCACCACTACCAGTCTGTCACAGGCGCGCAGTGCCCTTTCCAATTCGGCTACCTCCGAGGGCGGCAAGGTCTTCTTCGGCGGCGGTTGGACGTGGGCTGTCAACAACGGCACCATGAGCAACGTGGTGGACATCTTCGATGCGACCACACTCACCCGCACCACCACCAGCCTGTCCCAGGCGCGTTATGGCCTTGCGGCTACCTCCGCGGGCGGCAAGGCCTTCTTCGCCGGCGGGATCGTCGCTGGCGGCGGCGGCTACAGCGACGTGGTGGACATATACGACACGGCCAGCAGCACGTGGTCCACCGCCCAACTGTCTCAGGTGTGCTGTTACCCTGCGGCCACCTCCGTGGGCGGCAAGGTTATCTTCGCAGGCGGTGGCACCAGCAACGTGGTGGACATCTACGACACGACCACCGGCACATGGTCCACCTCCCAACTGTCCCAGGCGCGCCGTGGCCTTGCGGCCGCCTCCGCGGGCAACAGGGCATTCTTCGCCGGCGGGTACTACGGCACCAACCTCACCCGCAGCAATGTGGTGGACATCTACACCTTGCAGAACTACGGCACGATCACCAGCACGCAGGCCTGGACGCTGGTCGATAACACGTCAGTGGCCGGCCGAATGCTCCTCAGCGGCGGCAGCCTCAACCTGGACGGCTATGACCTGGTCGTCGGCTCGATGGCCGGCGTCGCCCCGATAACCCTTGGGGCTCATACACTGACGACCGGCGGCGACGATACCTCCTCGACCTACTCCGGCGCACTCTCCGGACACGGCGGCCTCACCAAGACCGGCGCCGGCACGCTGACCTTAAGCAACACCAGTTCCTACGACGGCACGACGCGGGTGTTGGCGGGAGGGCTGAAGGTCACCGGCTCCATCGCCGCATCGAGCGCCGTTATCGACGGCGGCACGCTCCAGGGCACCGGCCGCGTGGGGGCCATCACGGGCACGAGCGGCCACCTGCATCCGGGCGGCAGCCCCGGAATCCTCGCCAGCGGCAACGTTGCGATGTCGCCGGGCTTTTGCTTCGATGTGAGCCTCAACGGCCCCGCCGCAGGCACGGGTTACTCGCAACTCGACGTGACCGGCACGGTGAACCTCGGCGGTGCCACGCTGGGCGCCATCCTGGGCTATGTGCCGGCCTTTTACAGCAGCGGCGGCTTGCCCGACTATCTGTACATCATCAAGAACGACGGCATCGACCCCGTGACCGGCCAGTTCGCCGGCCTGCCGCAGATGAGCCAGTTCGACCTCCTGTTCAACGGGTCCGCGTACAAGGCGACGATCAGTTACGAGGGCGACTACGACGCGGGTACGCTGATCGGCGGCAACGATGTGGTCGTGGCGTTGCCGGAACCGGCCACGCTGGCGCTGCTCGCGCTGGGCGGGCTGGCAATGCTGCGGCGGCGGAAGAAGAACTGATTGATTGGCGGCTCTGCCGCCCGGCGGGGGTCGGGCGGCGGGGCTGAGAGCAAGTGAGGATTTCCGGGGGAGATCGGCCCAGCGGGGGCCGGTTTCCCCTATTTCTTTGGAACGCATGGCATGCAAGGAGGCGGGTAATGATCAGCGCAAGAGACGTGACGATGATGGCGGTTATGGTGGCGATGGTGCTGCTGGCCGTGGGGGTCGCGGCGTTTGGGCAAACACACGCCCCTTGGCCGACGAATTGGAACAACTGGAGCGATCCGGCCCTGTGGGTCACTGTGGGCAATCCGGGCAATGCGGCAGACACGCGCTATGCGACACCGGGCTACGGGTCGGTGGGCTACACGTACAACATCGGCAAGTTCGAGGTAACGGCCGGTCAGTACACGGCGTTTCTGAACGCCTTGGTCAAGACGGACGCCTACGGTTTGTACAACACTAGGATGGACAGTTATTCTTACGGCTGCAAGATCACCCGGCATGGCAGTAGCGGGAACTACACATACGATTTTAGCGGCCGGCCCAGTGGGACGGAGGCCGACTGGGCGAATCGCCCGGTGAACTTCGTTTCCTGGGGCGACGCGGCACGTTTCGCCAACTGGCTGACCAACGGCCAGCCGACGGGCGTGCTGACCGGCATTCCCTCCCAAGACGCCGGACTGACTGAGGACGGCTCGTACTACCTGAATGGTGCGATAAGCGATGCGGCCCTTTTGGCCGTGACCCGCAAGACCAATGCTAAGTACGTGATTCCCACGGAGGATGAGTGGTACAAGGCGGCGTACCACAAGAATGACGGTGTGACGGGGAACTATTTCGTCTACCCCACAGGCAGCGATAGCGTGCCGAGCCATGATCTTGTAACCCCCGACCCAGGCAACAACGCCAACTTCCAATACAAGAGCGAGGACACGATCGGCAGCCCGTACTACCGGACGCTGGTCGGCGAGTTTGAGAACTCTGAAAGCCCCTACGGCACGTTCGACCAGGGCGGGAACATCTGGGAGTGGAACGAGGCGATCATAGACGGGTCCTATCGCGGCCTGCTGGGCGGGACGTACTTCAACGGCTCCGGCTACCTGCGCGCGTCGGGTCGGTTCCAAGACCTCCCGTCGATTGATGTCATGAGTTTCGGGTTCCGTGTCTCCGAGGTTCCTGAGCCGGCTACGATGAGCCTGTTGGCGCTTGGTGGGGCAGCGCTGGTGGTGCGCCGGAAAAAGAACTGACTGGCAGCCTGGCCACCCGGCGGGGGTCGGGCGGCAGGGCTGAGAGCAAGAGAGGATGACCGGGGGAGATCGGCCACTGTGGGCCGGTTTCCCCATTTTCTTTGGGACCGCATGGCATGCAAGGAGACGGGCGATGATCAGCGTAAGAGATGTGCCGATGATGGCGGTTGTGTCGGCGATGGTGCTGCTGGCGCCCGCGATCTCCCATGCCCAGATGCATTGCATCTTCAACGACCTCGGCCCAGGCCAGGCCCAGAAGATTAACAACGAGGGGCAGATCGTGGGGTATGCCATGTACGGATCCCAAGCCAAGGCCATACTCTGGCAGGGCGGCGTTACCACGAGACTGGACTATACCAGCGGTAATTCAAACGCTTTTGACATCAACGACTGCAATCAGGTCGTAGGCCAGGAATACGATACGGGGAATGGCTGTCACGCGTTTATCTGGCAGAACAATCAACTCTCGGACTTGAGCATCGGCTATGGGTTGGATGCCTCCGCGATCGCCATCAATAACACCGGGGATATCGCCGGCAACTACACGTACTTCTATGCCTTTCGCCTGAGCAATGGGGTATACAGCCAGATGACAAGCGGCCAAGTCTACAGCCGCGTCTACGATATGAACGAGTCGGGGAAGATCGTCGGCAAGAAGTGGACCACCAGCGGCGGCACCGAACGGCCATTTGTCTGGAATCCCGACGGCACTTGGTACGAGTTATCGGTCGTCGGACAGGCAGGTGCCTATGCCATCAATGATCATGGGGAAGTAGTCGGTTTCAGGGGGGCCGATGCCGCCCGTAGGGCCACCTACTGGGACGCCGTTGGCAACCTGACCATTCTGCCAGACCTGTATGGAAGATTTTGCGAGGCCAATGACATCAACAATCTGGGGGATATCGTCGGTACGCAGCAGAAGGCCGACGGCACTTGGCGTCCCCTTCTCTGGAAAGACGGCCAAGTTTACGACCTGCTGAACATAACGACTGTGCCGGCTGGATATACGATAGAGACTGCTCTGGCCATCAACGATTCCGAACAAATCGTCTGTTGGGCCTGGAATCAATCCGGGGAACACCGGCTGATTCGCCTGGACGTGATCCCCGAGCCCGCCACGCTCACGCTGGTGGCTCTGGGCGGGCTGGCAATGATGCGGCGGCGCGGCCGTAAGTAACCTAACGTCGAGCGGCAACCTTCGGCGGGCGGTTCTGCAAGGGCCGCCCGCTTTGCTACGCAGACACACAGCCGGTTGTCATGCCGCGATTTGCGCGGCGGGTCTCCTGACCCGCCGCGCAATACATGAAAGTGGCGCTGTCGTACGAGTAGTCCGTCACAGTTGAATCTGCGGATGCCACGGCTGCGCCTTGTGCAGCCGTGGTCGTGGGCAGGCATACACGGCTGCAAACTGCGCAGCCGTGGCACCCACGTAATCAAAGTTGAAGGACTGCGAGGCGCAATCGCGAACTGCCCTGACCTGAAAAACACCGGATTTTCGGCCATACGGTTCCCGCCCGGGCACCCCAACCCATAGTGCCCCGTTTAGCCACAACCCCAACTATTGGCCGCCCCAAAAAATTTTTCTTTTCCCCACCGGATTCTTGTTGACAGGCGTCCGATAAAATGATTTATACAGACTGTCAAAATCGTTTCGGGGGCTTTCCAAGATGAAAAACAGCCGAGAACTGACTGCGTATCTAGCCCGCATTGCCGAGTCGGCGGAGTGGGGCGAGCCGGGCGGCGACGGCGCCGCCGTGGCCGTGCCGAGGAAACTTTACCGGGTTTCCGAGATCGCCGCCCACATGGGCCTGACGCGCCAGACGTTGCACAACTACGCCACCATCGGCCTCATCACCGAGGAGCGGCGGACCGACGGCGGCCAGCGGCTGTTCGACGAATCGGTCTTCGGGCGTCTGGCGGTGATCCAGCGTCTGAAGCGCACGCACCGGCTGCACGAGATCCGCCGCTTGCTAGACGAAGGCGTCCCCGCCCAGCCCGCCGCAACCGCCCAGGTGGCGGAGGCGGGCGGCCGGAGCATGCTGGATCGCTCGCAGGACATCGCGGCGATCGCCCACCGGCCGGACGATCTGCCACAAATGCACATATCGCCGGCTTTCGGGCCGCAGGAGCAAGAGGCGGACCCCGGCGCCGACGTCGCCGCCGGCGCGCCGCACGAAGCGTCACCTCCGGATTGCAGGAAAGAGAACGCCGCGGATGAGGAAATCTGAATCCGATGGCATCGCGACGGGCCTTGCCGACGCCCCGCCGGCGCCGGCCGCCAAGGCCGCGCCCGCACCGATGGCGCCCGCGCCGAGCGTCGGCGCCCGCGCGGCACACGCCGCCCAGGCCCTCGCCACGCTGGCCGCCTCCGCCGCAAAGACCGCCGCCGCGCATGCCTCGCGGCCGGACCACGCGGCGATCGCGGCGGCTCCCCTGCCCGCCGCAGCCGCCTCCACGTCGAAGGCCGGGGGCGTCCTGAAGCGCGTCGTCCGCGACCTCCACAGCCGCGCCCGCGTCGTGGCGATCGTCAGCGGCAAGGGCGGCGTCGGCAAGACGAACGTCGCGGTGAACGTGGCGATCGCGCTGGCCGCCGCGGGGCAACGGGTCTTGCTGGTCGACGCCGACCTGGGCCTGGCCAACGTCGACCTGGTGCTGGGCCAGCGAGCGCACGGCGACCTCGGCCACGTCCTGTCGGGGAAAATGGCCCTGGGCGACATCATTCAGGAAGGCCCCGCCGGCATCCGCTGGATTCCCGGCGCCAGCCACATGCCCGCCCTCTCGCGGATCGGCGAGCGGCGGCGAGAGGCGCTGCTCGAGCGCCTGACGGTGCTCGAAACCCAGCACGATTACCTGCTGCTCGACGCCCCCGCCGGCATCGGCCAGGGCGTTCTGCACCTGGCGCGGCAGGCGGACGAACTGGTGCTCGTGACGACGCCCGAGCCGACGGCCATGATGGACGCCTACACCCTGCTGAAGGCCGCGGCCCCCCCCGGCCGCGACGCGATCGGCCGCGTGCGGCTGGTGGTCAACATGGTGAGCCACCGGCGTCAGGCCGACGAGGTCCACCGCCGCATCGCCCAGACCGCCGCAAGGTTCCTCGGCCTAGACGTGTGCTCTTCCGACTACGTGTTCTGCGACGGCCACGTCGGCCGCGCCGTGCAGAAGCAACAGCCGCTGCTCCTGGCCTATCCGCACTCTCAGGCGGCCTGGTGCATGAAGCGGCTGGGCGGGGCTTTGGCGGAAACCCGGGAATCGCCGCTGGCGGCCCGGTTCGCATTTTTCAGGAGACTTGCTAATCTTTTTGCCACCGGGTAACGATAATCTTGCTTGCGGACCGGCGCCGTGTGCGCCCGGGGGGGTGTTTTGCGCCCCGGCCGGCCCGCTCGCGTAGGGGAGTTGTTAAAGGAGACATGCGATGGCAGTAGCGCCCGACGGCCTTCGTACCTGGCAGCGCACGGTCCAACTTTCGGAGCAGGACCTGGCCGCCACGTGGGGAGAGTACCGCAAGACGCAGACGGAGTCCGCCCGCAACGTCCTGATGGAACACTACCTGCCGCTCGTCAAGGCGAACTCCGAGCGTCTGGCCACCAAATTGCCGAACGAGGTGGAGATCGACGACCTGATCTCGGCCGGCATCGACGGCCTGCGCGACGCCCTGGCGATGTTCGACCACGAGAGGGGCGTGAAGTTCGAGACGTACTGCGCCACGCGCATCCGCGGCGCGATCCTCGACGCCCTCCGCAACCGCGACTGGGTGCCCCGGCTGGTGCGGGCCCGCGCCACTCAACTCGCCGAGGGCCGCCGGCAACTCGAGGCCAGACTCGGCCGCATGCCCAACAACAGCGAACTGGCCAGCCACATGGGCCTGTCGGAACTTGATTTCGACCGCTTCATGAAGGAAGCCCGGGCGGTCGGCGTCTCCAGCCTCAACCGCCACTTCTCGGACAACGATTCCGCCCGCGAAGTCCGCGAAATCGACATCGTCCCCGACGCCCGCGCCGAGAACCCCCTCGCCCACCTGCACGTGGACGACCTGCGGCGGATCATCACCAAGGGCCTCTCGAAGAACGAACGCCTCATCCTCATCCTCTACTACTACGAGGAAATGACGATGAAGGAGATCGGGGCCACGCTGGACCTCTCGGAATCGCGCGTCAGCCAGATGCACTCGGCCATCCTGGAACGCCTGCGGGCCAACCTCGACGGCTGCCGCGACGAGTTCGTCTCGCCGGAGGCGTAAAGGCGAGGCACGGAGTGACTGAGTACGTGAATACGCGAGTACCTGAGCAATACGACCGGGCTGCGGGCTTCTTGGTGCTGTCCGGTCCCCGGCGCCCGCCTTGCCGCGGGGGTTTATAGCCTTTAGTAGCGAAACGTATCGCGTTCACTTTAGTATACACCGGAGGGCAAAATCGGGCACTTTTCGCGCCGCGAAGGCCCGAAAACCCCCTTGGCGCTAGCGCCAAGGCCGTTTTTGCGTCGTTTGGCAAGATGGGTAAGGCGTTTTTTACTGGTTTTTGATACTTCACACACGCTTTTGATCGGAACTTGATACCTTTTTGCACCCGCCGAGCGGTTTTGGTCACCTCCGATTATATACTTTAGTATACCCTATCGGGAT
>JAPLMO010000044.1 GCA_026386995.1 Planctomycetota bacterium
CACGTGCCCCAACTACTGGCATTTCTCACCGTACGGTTTCTGCCCTACGGGTGCCACTACTGCTACCTGGCCGGGACGCCGGGCGTCCGGTTCTCGCCGACGGTCAAAGTCTTCCTGAACCTGCCCGAGATCCTCGCCGAGGTTGATCGCGTCGCGGCGCACCTAGCCAAGCCAACGACGTTCTACGTCGGTAAACTCCAAGACGGCCTGGCGCTGGACCCGCTGACCGGCTATTAGCGGACTCTGGTTCCCTTCTTTGCGGCCCACCGCTACGCTCGGATGGTGCTGCTGACTAAGTCGGCCGGCGTTGAGAACCTCTTGGGCCTCAATCACGGCGGGCACACCATCTTGTCATGGTCTCTCAACCCCGCCGAAGTGATCGCGGCATGCGAGGCAAACACGCCGCCGCTGACCGCGCGGCTCCAGGCGATGAAGCGATGCGCTGCGGCCAGTTACCCCGTCCGCGCCGTCATCATGCCGTTCATCCCGTTGCCGGGCTGGGAAGAGGCCTATGCAAGGTTTCTCGGGACGCTCCTGGCCGAGGTCCCGTTGGACCGCATCACCCTTGGCGGCATTTGCTCTTACCGCGCAGCGCGTGGCCTCATGGAGTGCCGCGTCGGGCGGTCAAACGCCATTTCGGATTCGTTCGATCCGGACGGCCCGTCGTCGGATGGCCGGCTTCGCTACCCCGTGCACTTGAGAATCGATCTTTACCGGCACATGATTGGGATCATCCACAGCCGTGCACCCGACATGGACATCGGCCTGTGTCTTGAGGAGGAGACCGTCTTTCGGGCACTTGGCCTGACCGAGGCGATAGGCCGATGTAACTGTGTTCTCTGAGGTGGGCGTACGGTTTTACAGGGGTATGCCATGCCGCCAGCAAGTCTAAATTCGGTAAAAGCACAGATGCCACTGAGCCACGAACCTCGCATCCCCCACGGTCAGGTCTCGCGGTGTCTGAGATACATCAATGATTGGCGCGAGCACCTCGCGCACGCGTGGGCGGGCCGCATGAGGGGGACCCCCGACACTAGAGTAATCGGAGATGCGGTGGACGACCTCATCTCGTTGGCATTGTTGGTGGAAAAAACTGGACGAACATCGCCGGGTTCCGTGGCACCGCTGCGTGACATAATTGCCTCCTCCGTGGCAAGAAGCGTTCAAAACCTATGGGCCGTCGTGGGCAAATCCGCTTCTTCTCCGATCTTGGCGGACGTCTTCCAGATGGCCGGTGCGGATAAGCAACTGCCCGTTCCCGACAACGTACTCAACAGCCCATGGGTGGAGCGCATCGGCGAAGCCCTGAAACTGATGAGTCCGATGGAATTCCCCTCCGCGTTCTTCGGGGATTTCCATCAACTGTGCTTGGCCCGGCCGCTTGAGGCGGCGTTCTTCCATTTCGGCACTCTGGAAACCCAGCGCCGGAGGCGCGATTGGGGCGCGCACTACACGCCAACTCCCATCGTCGAGTACTTGGTGCGCCGGACCTTCGGCCCGCAGATTGATGGCGGCATCTCGGCGAACGGTTTTCCTCCACGAATCCTGGACCCGTCCTGTGGATGCGGCGCCTTTCTCGTCGCGGCCACGCAAATGCTGCTTCGATCCAGCGCTATCACCCATTTGCCCGCTCGGGAGCGGCTGGCGGTTATCGCGCGCTCGGTTTTCGGGGCAGACATTGATGAGAAGGCTGTCTGCTGGACCCGCCGACTGCTGCTCCTGACTGTCTGGGCATCGTGTGTGGAGGATGGCCTCGATGTCCACGACACCGCCACGGCGAAACTGCCCACATTGCATCGTAACATCGTCTGCGCGGACTTCCTCCGCCTCGCTGGCGGCCCAGCCGATTCCGGGGAGTACCGACTCCCGGAGTCATTCGGAGTCATCATAGGCGGGCCGCCGTTCGTCCGGCTTCAGGATCTGCACAGAACCCAACCCGACCGGGTCGAAGAGTACCAGCGGCAATTCGTCACCGCCGAATGCGGCTCGTTCGACCTGTACATGCTCTTCATTGAGAAGTCGCTGTGCCTCCTCTGTGAAGGCGGCCGTCTCGGTTTCAGCGTCTCCAACTCCTTCTTACGCTCCAGTAGCGGACGAGCACTTCGGAAACTGATCTCGGAAAACGCAACCGTTGAAGAGATCGTTGAGTTCCCCGACGCCCAGGTCTATCCGGATGCCAAGGTCCAGATCGCCCTGTTGTGCCTCAGCAAGGGCCGGAAAGAGTTCCGAACGCGATCCGTCCAACTGTGCGGAGCAGACGCCGTGGACCGCGCGCTGGGTCGGCTGCATTCCTCGCGCGAGGGTGAAGATCCGAACATTAACATCCGCTTCTTTTCCGTCCAGCGGTTGGACGCTCAGCCCTGGTCGTGTGCGAATGCGATGAGCGAGGCGGATATGGCCAAGATTGAGCGGGCCGGCATCAGGCTCGGGCGGCTACCCGTTGAAATCCGTGGCGGAGCAAGCACTGGGGCTGACAAGATATTTCTCCTGGAATCTGTCCAAGATGAAGCTGACGGCTCGGTACTCGTCCGCGAGCGCGAGCACGGCGAGACCTTCCACATCGAGTCGCAGGCGGTGCGCCCCATCCTGCGGGGGCGGGACATCAAAGCCTACGTGCCCCCCGTACCGACGACTCTCTGCGTCTTCCCGTATGACGAAAACGGGGAACCATTGACCGAACAGGCTTTCCAAGAACGCTTCCCCGCCGCGTATGGATACCTCCAGGGCATAAGGGGGCGGCTCATGGCAGTCCAAAGGCACACCGGCGATCCCTGGTGGGTGCCGCAATTCCGCAAACCGCGGGCCAATACGAGCGCGCCAAGACTGATCGCCGGCAAGGTTAACTTCGGAGGCAACTTTTCCATTGATGCGCGCCCATATATACTCTACCACAGCACCGTAGTAATCGTACAGCCTGATCCTGATGCGTTTTCGCCTTACTATCTCTTGGGCGTTTTGAACAGCGAGGTATTCTGGTCATTCACCCGGCATCGGATGCCGGCCATCGGGCCTGAGCGGTACATTTGCCGGGGCCTCGCCTTGCGGGACTTTCCCCTTGTGCTCCCCATGGGGTCGGCGAAGTCAATTTGCGAAGAGATCGCAATCCTCGCAAAAGAGTTGTGCGACAGTTCCCTTGGAGTACGCCGCAGACAGGCCGCCCAGTTGCAGATCGATGCCTTGTCGAAGGCTCTATATGGGATCGGCTAGGCGCCTACAGAGCAATGTGCCGCACGGATTCGGCTTGGCGCACTTAATGACGGTTGTCGCGACAACCGGACAGGCGGTTTCCGCGGGTTCCTGCGGTTCCAGCGGCATTCGCCGGGTGATGATAAGTCCTTGCGGCAACCGTAATTACAGCAGCCACAACAACTTGCGATCAATGGCGGAGAAAAATTTCGAAACCGGTCCATTCGACCGCTCTGGCACCTCTCCGCGCCGGCCGACGTAGGTTTTTACCGGCCAGAGCGCAATCTGTCCATAGCAATCTTGCCGCGGAAGGGCACCCAAGAGCAAACTTTCAGTCTCAAAACGACAGAACGTCGGGCAGTATGGTCAGGGACCAAGGGACATAGGGACGGAGGGGAGGTAGTGGCGTGCAGAATACAGAGTTAAAAACTAGACAAAGACAACGGCAGCGATCTCACGCAAGGGCGCCAAGACGCCAGAGGCATGCTCCGCGTGGTTGCATACCACCCACCCTACTTTGCCGGCCAGGCGTAGGCGCTTGCCTTGATGCGGCGGTAATTCTCGTCCAGGGCCGGCTGTAACAGCACGATGGCCGCCAGGCGGCGGACCATGGCGGTGACTTCGCGGGCCTCTTCGCTCCGAAGCGGGCGGCCGAGAAGTTCCTGCTCGCGGTAACTCAGCCACTTCTTGACGACCTGATAGCCGCCGATGTAATACTGCCACACGCCGGCCGGGACGTTTTTCCAGTACGCCCGGTCATTCAGGTACACGTCGTGCGTCTCGCGGCCGAGAATGGCCAGGGCCTGCTGGGCCGACAGGCCGCGAGCCTTGGCGGCCTCGGTTGCGGCGTCCAGTTCGTCCTCGTCATAGGGCCGCTCGACGATGCGGCCCTTGGCGGGCATAGTCACGCCGTCCTTGCCAGCGTGCCCCCAACCGGCAGTCACGGCGTTGCTGCTATGCCGGACTCTTCGGCCCCAACGGGGCCGCGGAATGTAGCCACGGGTGAAGCACTGGCCGCTGTAAAGCGGTCAGTGCGCAACCCGTGGTAAGTTCGTCTTTCAACACATCCGCCCCCACGGGGCGGAGGAATCATCGCGCCGCGCGGCGGATCAGTCGAACACATACCGCTCGTCGAACTCGACGCCGTGGGCGCGGAGCATTCGCAGAAGTTCGGACCGGAAGTCCTCCTTCTTGTGATGTGC
>JAPLMO010000135.1 GCA_026386995.1 Planctomycetota bacterium
GGCCCCCCGCCGCCCCGCCGCTGATCACCCCTGGCGCCAAGGCTTCGAAAAGAGGACAGTTCTACTTTGCGGAAAACCGGACGTTTCTACTTTGCGTTGACAGAAAAACTTCCGGCCTATGTGCGCCATCGGCCGGGCGGCCGCAAGCGTGCCCGGCGCGATGGATGGCCTTGCTTTGCAGCACCCACTGCGGCCTGCGTCATGAGTCGAAGTTGGCCCGCTCGTTGCGGACGCTCCAGAGTTCCGGATTCACGAGGAAATCGTAAAGGTCCGCGAGGAGGGCCAAGTGCCTGTCTTCCTCGGCCTTCAGACGCAAGAACAAGTCCTTGGAGGGGGCGTCGGCGGCCTTGGCGGCGGCGTCCTGGTAAAAGACGATGGACTTCCGTTCCATGTCCTGCCCGAGTTCGATCGCCTCCAGGTCGGTCGTGTCGGCCTTGACGGCCCCTGCGATCTTCGTCCGGGCCTTGTTGAGCCACTCTTTATCGACGGGCGGAAATTTCACGTCGACCGGACAAAGACCGTTGTTGGCCCACCCCCGGAGCAACTGGGCATGCCGGGTCTCATCCCCCGACAGACGCTCGAACATCTGCTTGCCGAGCGGGTGATCGCTCCGCTTGGCCGCCTCCAAGTAGAAGTCTCGGGCTGCACGTTCTTTCTGTTCGCCCACCGCCAGGATGCCGCACAGGTCATCGCTTAGCGCCATTGACCGATTCCTTTCCGCTGTCTGGCCCTCCAAATGACTTATTATAAGGCAATGCGCGGGTCGCAGGCGGCAAAAACGAAATTGCTCTCGAAGGGGCGGATGCCTCGGCCGCACGTGTTCATCGGGGCGAGGAAAAGGGGGCGGCATCCGTTCGGCTGTATGCAAACTGGGACGGTCCCCTTTCCGCTAACCCGCATATTTCATCAGTTTTTTCCAGTTCCCTATGGCGCGAGGGCCTTTCTGCTGGTATAGAGGGATTTGTGCAATTCCTCGACCCAACAAGAAAGGCCACCCGCGATGACAGAGTGCAACAGATTGCCCGTTGTCTTTTCCAGCCTCCACCGCAAGAAGTTGGCCGCCGATTTCCAGGGCGGGGACCTCACCAGCGACGGCGGGTTGCCGCTGCTGCGGGAGGTGGCCCGGCGGATCGGCCTGATCGATCAACTCAGCGCCGCCATCCGCGACCCGCGTGACCCGGAGCGGATCGAGCACGATCAGCGGACGCTCCTGGCCCAGCGTCTTCTGGCCATCGCCGCCGGCTACGAGGACCTGAACGATCACGACGCCCTCCGCACGGACACGCTCCTTCAGGCTCTGACGGACCGCCGCCTCAAGGTGGGGCAGAAGGAGGGCGATCCCCTCGCGAGCCCCCCGCGCGGAAATGCCGCACGTGCGCGCGGTCCGGCCGCAGTCGGCGCGGCGGGCGGGCCTGATGCGGGTCTGCCTGGGTGATGGCTCGGAAGGTCTCCTTGGGCTTGCAGTCCGACCGCGGGGCAGCGACGCGAGAGCCCCTCACCTTGCTCCAAAGTCGTTGACGTTGAACGGATTATGACGCTTGCCGTCCTCTGATGAAGAAAATCCGCCCCCCCGATTTGACAAGCATGGTTTCTTGTGCCATACTTCCGTCCGTCCAGAGCGGAGGGGATGTACAAACGCTTTGGGTCATGACGTTGCGGGGCTGGATTCCGACGGTTGGAGTCCGGTTCCCTTTGTTTTGTTGGGGGAAGTCAAGTTAGCGTTGCCTCGCCCCCTTCAGGGCCGGTCTCCGGCAAAAGCCGGTGCCCGGCCCTTTTTTGCGCCCCTGGGCGGGATGGAGCCCTTGAGGCGCGGTAGGCGATAGACTTTGGACTAAACGCGGCTGACGGGGGTTGGCCGCGAACACAGATGAGAAATCCGGGGGAGATCGGCCGCGCGGCCGGTTTCCCCCCCTTTTTCTTTGGTACACCGCATGGCATGAAAAGGAGATTGGCGATGATCAGCGTAAGAGGCGTGGCGAGGTCGGCTGTGAGGCGGCGGGCGTCCCGGAGACGGTATGCGGGGTTGCTGGGCTGGGCACTGGTTCTGGCTGTCGTACTGGGCATTCTGGCTCCAGCGGCGCAGGCGGCTCCATTCCTGACGACGTATATGGAGGCCCGGGTCGCGGGCGGGTCGTGGGGCACGGTGGTGGCGGTGGTTCCCGGCCAGACCGTTGAGTACCGCATCATGGGCATGATCTCCCCGGTGGGGACGGCCAACGTGAATGTCGGTTCGGGCTATGCCGGCCAGATCCTCTCGCTGCATAAGGAAGGTTGGTTTACGCTCGTCCCGGCGGCCGGCGACATCACTGTCAGCGGCGTCCAAGGCATGAAGTTCAACGCCTATCAGACGGCCACGGACCCCCTCCAGGTGGACTTTGCGACGGCCACATTGGCCAGCGGGACGTTCTCTGACGGCAAGGCGTGGAGTTTTGGGGCCGGCACGGGTGCCAGCGGCGGCGGCCCGGTGGCGCGGACCGGCGGGACCGGCAACAACCTTATCGGCATTCGGCCGATCACGAGGCCCGGCTACTACATCGGCGTGCCGAGCCTGGATTCGCCGGCGCCCTTCCTGATCGCGTCGGGCAGTATGGGGACCAGCAGCGGCCCGGTGACCCACACGGACTCGAAAGTCCTGATGGACGGCGTTGCCCCGAACCCCAACCCAGACGCTGTAACCACGACGATGCGTGTGTGGACTGGGACCTCGGCAACGGACAACACGCCAAAGAACAAGCCCGTCAATGAATGGTCGACCTGGACCTCCGATCCGGCGACGGTTTACAACGGCATCACACTCTATACGCCGTGGGCGGAGGCCGCGATCAACAACGTTCCGCCCGGCCCAATCGATGTGACGCTGGGCACCGAGTTAGCCCTGAACGGCACCGTAAGTTTCAGCAGCCACACTACGGCCACCTATAACTGGATTATCGACGGCGGCTTGCCGATTCCGACGCTGACGCCTGATCTGGCCCTCACCAACGCTGATCTGATGGCCTTGCTGGGCTCGCTCCCGCAGCGCACGATTAACCTTACCCTGAATATGACGACCGGTGATGGGCAGTCGGCCTCGAGCGGTGCCGACATAGTTCTGACGCCCGAACCGGCCACGCTGGGCCTGCTGGCGTTGGGCCTGTCGGCCTTGATTGCACGGCGCAGGCGGTAGTTGGGCGAAAGGAAATCTACGGTGGTCGCCAGGGTCTCCGGCACGAGCGCCGCGTAGTGCCTCCGGCATATCTCTGGCGAATTCCCCATGAGCGTTCCCACGGCTTACGCCGTGGCTATTACCGCGCCCCTTCGGGACTTCTCCGGGAGAAGAGAGTTCAACTCGGTCGGCCACCACGGGTCCGCCAATACAGCGGGCGGATCTTCGACTTGCGCCTGTGGCTAGAGTGCAATTGAGCCCCTGGCGGGGCTCAGGGCGGACTTCGGTTACTCGTTCATGAAAACCGCCGATTCCGCGGCGGGCTCGATTACGGCGTGCTTACTGCCTTACGTGCTTACCACTACAACGCCACTTTGCGCGGCGGGTCTACGTATCCGCCGCGCATGCCTCGTTTTCCGAACGAGGAACCGCCCTTTCGAACGCGGTGGGTACGGAGACCCACCGCGCAAAGGTTAAGTGGCGCTGTAGTACTAATGGCAAGGTTTAGGTTCAAGAACAGGTGTGTGCCAGGGGCTACCGTGCCTGGGGATCGAACGGTGCG
>JAPLMO010000495.1 GCA_026386995.1 Planctomycetota bacterium
TTCATCGTGGGGGCGGCCGACGAGACCGACTCCGACATCATCCAGGCCACCTACGGCCTGTATAAACGGCTGCGCCTCAGCCGGGTGTACTTCAGCGCATACCAACGCGGGCTGGGCGATCCCTCGCTACCCGGCGAGCAACGCAACGGGCCGCCCGAAGACCTGCTCATGCGCGAGCATCGGCTGTACCAGGTGGACTGGCTAATCCGCAAGTACGGCTTTGCGGCCGACGAGGTGCCGCTGGGCGCCGACGGCAACTTGCCCCTTGCGGCCGATCCCAAGGAATCGTGGGCGCAGTTGCACCCCGAACGGTTTCCGGTGAACGTGAACCGCGCCCCGCGCGAGGAGTTGCTGCGCGTACCCGGCCTCGGGCCGCTGACGGTCCGGCGCATCCTCATGTTACGCCGCGGCGGAGGGCGGCTGTCGTCACTCGATGCGCTGGGCCGCGTCGGAAAACGCCTCGGCAGCGCGGCTGGGTTCGTCACGTTCTGATGCGCAGGGGGGGCGCCCCTTGGCACGCTTGCGCCCGGGAAGTCTTCGCCAGAATTATGGTCAGTCCGCATCTCCACGGACGAATTCCACAATGGGCCACATTGCTTTCCATGTCTCCGCAAACAGGGCAACGACCTGTATCCCCAACTGAAGGGTGGATCGCTTGTTGCACAGCAGTTCGTAGACGGCATCGGCCCACTCTGGCTGGTATTTGACCGGGGACCCGCCGCGCACAATACGGAAGTAGCGCTGTCATACTACAGTTTCATGCGTGACGGGCCCCCGGGGCCGCGTATAATTGCGAATGAAGCGGGAGAGACGAACCATGCGGTTCCGCTATCTTTGGGTGCTCGGCCTGCTGCCGCTCGTTGCGTGGGCCTGTGCGCCGCCGAATGATCCTCCAGAAGGAGCAACCATGCGCAACAGAGATCCGAACGAGCCTCAACCGTCGGCCGGCCCTGCCGCATCCCCGGACCGGGCGATGCCGCCGCTCACCGACGTTGAGAAGCACGTCATCCTGGAGAAAGGCACCGAGGCGCCGTTCACGGGCAGGCACTGGAACACGTTCGAGCGCGGCGTGTACGTGTGCCGGCAGTGCGGCACGCCGCTGTATCTGTCGGACAGCAAGTTCGCCTCGGAGTGCGGCTGGCCGAGTTTCGACGAGGAGATTCGCGGCGCCGTCCGCAAGCAGCCCGATGCCGACGGCCGCCGGACCGAAATCCTCTGCGCCAAGTGCGGCGGGCACCTGGGCCACGTCTTCACGGGCGAGAAATTTACGGAGAAGAACTCGCGCCACTGCGTGAACTCGACTTCCATCGTGTTCGTTCCGGAGGCCAAGTGGGCGCTGGAGCGGGCGATCTTCGCCGGCGGCTGCTTCTGGGGCGTGGAGCATTACTTCCACCAGGCCGGCGGCGTGCTCGTGGTCACGTCGGGCTACACGGGGGGCCACATCAAGAACCCCACATATGAGCAGGTCTGCACCGGCACGACCGGCCACGCCGAGTCGGTGGAGGTCGTGTTCGACCCGGCCCGCGTGTCGTTCGAGAAGTTGGCCAAACTGTTCTTCGAGATTCACGATCCGACGGAGGTGAACCGCCAGGGTCCGGATGTGGGGTCGCAGTACCGCTCCGCGATTTTCTATCTGAACGATGAGCAGAAGAAGACCGTCGAGTCCCTGATCGCCCAACTCCGCGCCAAGGGCCTGAAGGTGGCCACCGAAGTGACGCCCGCCTCCACCTTCTGGCGGGCCGAGGACTATCACCAGGACTACATCGCCAAGCACCCCGAGCGCCCCTGCCACCTGCGCGTCAAGCGGTTCGATGATGCGCCGTAGCGCGGGGCCTTGTGCCCGCGAACGACCACGCGGGGGATAAACCCCCGCGCTACAATGCGAGAGCGGCCCGATATGCGCGGCGGGTCGGGAGAACCGCCGCGCACAATACGGTCGGCGTTACAGTTCCCACCCCTTGCGGGGTTCGCGCCGGGTGAACTGGTTGAGTTCCGGCATGTTGGTGCACTTCATGTTCGGGCCGTCCCACTCGACCTTCTTGCCGGCGCCGGCCCGCATGGCGATGTGGCCAACGTACATCGCCTCAAGCAGCGGGCAGGCGAACGCCGCGAAGTCCGAGATGCACGGCTTGGAGGGCTCGCGGCAGGCGCGAAGGAAGTCGGCCCAGATACCGCCCTTGCCGATGCGCGGCAGCGTTTGCGCCGGCACGGGGAACTCCTTGTGCTTCTCCTCGGGGACGATCCGCGGCGCGGCGCCGTGCGAACCGGCGACCATCATGCCCTTCTCGCCGACGAAGATCGAGCCGGCGTTGCCGAGTTTGCGGCCGTACTTCTTCTCGATCTCAGCCGCCAGTTTCGGGCGGTTGGCGCCCGTCGTGTCCTCGTTGCCGCTCTCGGGGCCCACGGATGAGCCCTTCACGTGGCCGCCCTCGTACCAGTACACCTTCAGGGCCGGCCGGCCGGCGCGCGCGGGGAAGTCGTGGCAGATCGTCGTGAGCATCGGGAACCGCTCGTCGCTCGGGTCGTCAATCTTCAGGGCCTCGACCGCCGTGGGGTAGCCGAGATGGAGGGCGAAGTCGATGGCGTCCCAGACGTGCGTCCCCCAGCCGCCCAGCGACCCCGTGCCGAAATCGTGGTATCCGTGCCAGTAGCCGGGGTGGCACCGCTTGTGATAGTCGCGGAAGGGCGCGGGTCCGATCCACTCGTCCCATTGCAGGCCCGCCGGGACCGGCTCGCTGGGGGGCCGCGGGAAACTTCCGCCGAAGCGGTCGCCGAAGCCGTGCCAGGTGTGCACTTCGTTGACCGCGCCGATGGCCCCCGCCTGGAGGTACTCCGCGAGGGCCTGGTCGCCGCCCACGCCGATCCCCTGGTTGCCCATCTGCGTGGCAACCTTGCCCTTGCGGGAGATCTCGCCGAGGGCCCGGGCCTCGTGCATGTTGTGCACCAGCGGCTTCTCGCAGTAAACGTGCTTGCCGCGCTCGATGGCCATCTTACACGCCAGCGCGTGCTGGTGGTCGGGGGTGGCGATGACGACCGCGTCGAACTCCTTCTGGAATTCGTCGAACATCTTGCGGTAGTCGGTGAAGGTCTTGACCTTCGCGAGGTCCAGGTTGTCGAGTTTGAACTTCGCGGCGCTATCCTTCAGATACTTCAGCGACTTGGCCGACTGGTTCTCGTCGACATCGACGACGGCGGCCAAGTGCTCCATGGCCAGGTGCGGCAGGTGCGCGCTTGTGCCGCGCCCGCCGCAACCGATGAGAACCATGCGAAGTTTGGGGTTGGACGAGCCCGCCGCCAGAACGGTCGGCCCGCGGACCAGTTGCGTGCCCGCCGCAGCAGCGGCGAGCAGAGCGGTGCTCTTCAGAAAATCGCGCCGATTGCAGCGGTCGGCCATGGGTCGGTCCCCTTGCCTTTCGCTATTCATTATGATAACCCGCGACTTTGCGCGGCTGGTCTCCGGGGCCTGTTGCCGAATTGCCGTTCATGTAGGGTGGGTGCTCTGCACCCACCATTTCCACGCGACAAAACGGCATTGGTGGGTGCATAGCACCCACCCTACATATTGGGCAACAGGCCCTCCGTACCCGCCGCGCTATGTGCATACGCTCCTCGTTACCTCGCCGGCTGGTACACCTTCACCGGAAACGCCTCGGCGATGGCCTTACGGAACTCGCTTATGTTCTTGAACACGCCGCACGCACGCGCCTGGACGCAAAGGTTCCCGAGGGCCGTGGCCTCGACCGGCCCAGCGTAGACCGGGATGCCCACTTCGTCGGCGGTCATCCGGTTCAGGAGTTCCGCCCGGCACCCGCCGCCAACGACGTGCAGCCGCTGGAACCGCTTGCCCGTGACCTTTTGCAGGCCGTCCAGTTCGCGCTTGTACGCCTTGGCGAGGCTGAGGTAGCAGCATCGGGCCATGTCGCCGACGGTGCGCGGCAAAGGCCGGCCGCGCGCCGAGAGGTCGGCCTTGATCTCATCGAGCATGTTGACCGGGGCGAAGAAGCGGTGATCGTTCGGGTCGATGGTCTCGCTGAAGGCCGAGGCCTCGGCCTGGGCGGCGATCTCCGAAAACTCCATCGGACTGCCCTGCTCGGCCCACATGCGGCGGCATTCCTGGATGAGCCACAGGCCGTTGATGTTCTTGAGGAACCGAATCTTGCCGTCCACGCCGCCTTCGTTGGTGAAGTTGGCCGCCTCGGCTTCCGGCGTGAGGACCGGATCGTCGAGTTCCGCCCCGATGAGCGACCACGTGCCGCTGCTCAGGTAGGCCCACTCGCCGCCATCAACGGCCGGAACGGCTGCAACCGCGCTGCCGGTGTCGTGCATCGCGGGCAGATAGACGGGCGTCTTGCCGCACGAGCCGGCCCGCGCGCCGGGCATCTGAATCTTGCCGAAGATTTTTTCGGGGAGGCCCAACGTGCGGATGAGGCCGGCGTCCCAGTCGCGCTTGCGGGCGTCCAAGAGGCCCGTCGTGCTACTTATGCTGTACTCTGCGGCCGCCTGGCCGGTGAGCATGAAGACGATGAGTTCCGGCATGAGGAGCATGCGATCGGCCTTCATAAGCATCTCCGGCCGCTTCATCCGCTCGGCCACCAGTTGGAAGATGGTGTTGAAGGTCATTTCCTGGAGGCCCGTCAGGGCGTACAAGTTTTTCTTCGGGATGAGGCGGTAGACTTCGGGCATGGCCTCCTGGTGGCGCGAGTCGCGGTAGGCGAACGGCAGGTCCAGGAGTTTGCCATCCTTATCGATGAGGCCGTAATCGACGCCCCACGTATCGACGCCGATGCTCTCGACCTGGCCGGATGCCGCGATGCCTTTCTTGACCTTCTCGACGAGTTCCTCGATTTCCCATCGCTTGCCGCCGCTAATGTCCTTAAAACCGTTCTCGAAGCGCGAGGTCTCCTGCAGAGCGATGCGGCCGCCCTCAATCGTGCCCACGATGGTGCGTCCGCTTGAAGCGCCCAGGTCCACGGCCAGAAATTTCATCTTCGTCCTCCTGCGATCATGCCACGCCACACCGCCTCACTTGGCCACCGGCCTTAGTTTGGGCGGCAGCGTAACCACCCGACGGCCATCCTTGTCTTCTCGTGACCTGGCGTCTTCGGCAATCGCGCGGATGTCATAGTTGAACTTCGCGGCGTTCTTCTGACGCCATTTCCGCACTTCCGCTACAATCGGATCGTCCTTCATCTCTAGCCTTCTAACAATTCTTCCCGCGTACATACCCACGGCAACTCGTAGCCGTGGCGCTCCACGGTACGCCGAATGGCCGGCAGCAACTCCATGTTTGCAATGTGCCGGCAGTTCCACCTCTTCCGCGACGCGCTGGTGGCCTACTTCACCAACACCCCGCCCCATCACTGCTGTCCGTAAATCCGTGAACGGTTACCTTTTTTTATCACCAGACTTTGAGCACGAGCGGACCGGTTCCGGCATTCTCAAACGGCCCCGGTGCTGGATTCGTTTCATTTCTGCTCTTGCCGAAATAGTCGGTGTCAACGCGAATCGGCGTGCCATCGGGGCGTTCGTAGGGCAGATTGGGGAGGGCCGCCTTGCCCAGCAGTTCGGTGGTCACGAGTTTGCGTGTTCTTTCGCCGGCCCAGGCTTTGTCGAACTTGACTTCCAGGTAGAAGCCGTCGGCCTTCTCGGCCAGTTTGAGCGCCGGATCGATCTCCGGTTTGACGAGCGGCTCTTTTTCGTGCTTGGACGGCTTGGCGCCTTTCGAGAACACGTTGCCGTCCATCCACACGGGCGACCTGGCCCCGTCGTATTGTCCCAGGTCGCCGCGCTCCACGAACAGATTGTTGTAGTAGCGGTCGTCGCCGCCCGGGACGTTGCGGAGGCCCGCGACCTCCGTGGAGTGCGCCTTGTGGAACGGCGTCAAGCGACCCAATTCGGGTCGAAGCAGGATGCGCCCCGCCATCAGGTTGTGGACATAGGCGCCGCCTTCCGACATGTCGAGCACCGCTGTCGGGGAGAGGAAGATGTTGTTGTCCACCAGAAACGGGCCGTGATTCACTTCGACGAACAAGTCTTCGGATTGATTTTCGTGGAAGAGATTGGCGGTCACGCGCGTGCCCTGCGCCATCCAGTCCAGCCAGAGTCCGCGGCAGGTCCGGTAAATGTGATTGCGGCTGATCTCGGTATCAATGGCGGCGTGGAACTTGATGCCCGCCATCTCCGCGCCTGAGAACAACTGCCGGACATGGATGTCGTGGATGGTGTTGCCGGTCACAGTGCTGAACGCGGCGCCAAGGCTGCCGACGATGCCCGCTTGTTCGCAGTGCGAAATGGTGTTGTTGCGGACGACGTGGCCGCCGATGTTTTCCTTGGTCCAGGCGATGGCGTTTGCATGGCCGCGCTCGATGGTTTTGACGTAGCCCTCGGCGGAATTGGCCGACGTGTTATCCCACTTGTCGCCGTGCTTCCCCAGCGCGATGCCCGAGCAAACCGAGTGGCTGACCACGTTGTTCTCGATGATCCAGCCCTTGCTCCAGTGGGTGCCGATCAGGCCGACCTGCTCGGCCGTTGGCGGCGCCCACTGCGTGGCCGCATGGCGCAGCGCGAACCCGCGCACGGTGATGTAGTTCATGCCCGGCTTTTCCGGATAGAAAACCGTTCGCCGCACGTTGATCTCCACCGGTTGCTCATTGGGATTGACGCCCTTGAACTGCGCCGAGATCGTGGTGTTCTCCTTATCCACCTCGCCAAACCAAAGCGGGGTGGCTCCCACAGGTTTGAGGACGTCGTCCAGTTTGCGCGCCTCGGCCAGCCATTCGCCGTTGAGATAGACGGCGCCGGTGTGATGCTGGCGGCCCCTGGCATTGAACCAGTCGCCGCGGATGAGGTCGCTGTAGGGATTGAAGGCGCCGAAGAACGCATTGGGAATGGTCACTTTCCAGACATCGTCCTGAACCTTCACCCAGTTCCTGACGGCTTCCGACCCCTTGATTTCGACCTTCTCGCCCGGTGCGGCTTGATAGACGATGCGCTTGGCGTCGGCTTCGCCCCCGCGCGGCGGGGCGATGCGTTCGCGGTAAACGCCTTCATGCACGGTGATGACGTCGCCCGGCTGCGCAAGGTCGGCGGCATGTTGGATCGTGCGGAGCGGGGCCGCCTGCGTGCCGGCGTTAGAGTCCTTGCCGCTCGGGGCAACGTGAAACTCGGCGGCGTGAGCGGCAACAGCGAGTGCGATGATGCCTGAGAACGTGATGGCTGCCATTTTCATTTTGCTCTCCTCATTTTCTGATCAGATGTGCAGGGTTCCAGTCACAGCGGTTCACGGGGCCGCGTAGTAATAGACGCAACTGCGGTACGGCACGTCGAGGCTCTTGCCTCCGACAAAGGGCTGGAGCGCGGGGGCCTTGCCCTTCCTGGCGCCGGCGTTGTACGGTTCACCCAGGTCGTGCTTGTAGGTCAGGCGGATCACGCAGGATTTTTTGAACGTGATCTTGTCCGTGTCGCGCGCGCGGACCATTGCGACAAGGGTTCCGCCTTTAGGCGTTTTCTCATGACGGACGATGGCTGAATAGAAGTCCGATTCGATTCCCTGGAAACCCCAGGAGTGACCGTAGAAATCCTCGCATCCGAGGCTCTCGCAGGTCGGCTCCTTGTCGCCGTCCAGGTAGATTTCGTGGTTCGCCTCGCAGGTTCCCTGGCCGTCGGCACACGATGGATGATCGCCTTCCAACTGGAGCGAATGGGCGACGATGGCGCCCGGCGATTGGATGTCGCACAGCACCAGTTCTTCGTGGGGAAACTTGAAAGTCCCCTGCCGATACACGACCCTCAGATAGCCGGAATCTTTCGGGAGAGCCTTGACCTCATCCCACTGAACCTCCGTGTATCCCATGAGGTAGCGGTCGGTCGGATTCTCCACTTCGATCCGAATGTGCTTCTGAAACGGCATTGGGAGCCGGAAGTTGTGGGAGGCGCGAACCCGCGAGAAATAGATGGTGTGGTACGGCTTTGCCGCCGCCTGAATGTCGCCCAGGAAGTCCATCAGCGGCATGTCGATGGCGGGCTTCTCCTGGCGATCGTACCAGACCCGAAGGAGGAGTTGGCCGGCATCACCGCCGGCGTAGTTGGATACGTGGAAGTTGGTCACGACGCCCGGCCCATCCTGGTCCAGGACCGTCACCTTGGAGTGCGGCGTCAGGGTCGGCGCATCGGGGTACTTGTCGAGCGTCCACGTCCGGGGAACGATGTGTGTCTTGGCGTCCGGGATTGCGGTAATCTTCTGCCAGCCTCCCGGATCGGTCTGGGCGGGCAACACACCCGCCGCCGCCAGCAAAGTTCCGGCGGCGATGAGTCCAACCACACTTCTTGCTTTCAAAGTCATGGCAACCTTCCTTGTACCGCGATTCTATCTGATGGGCGCCGGCCTTGGCTCCCCGTCCAGGCCGAACTCGATTCGCAGGAGGCCGGGTCTTTCCTTGAACGGGGCATCCTTGTCGTTGCCGAAGAACGTGCTCCACCACTGCCCGCCCGTGTCCTTGAAGAACATATTGTGCCCGCCATGCGGGACCGCCAGGTAGCGGTCGCCGTAGGGGCCGTAGAGGTCCTTGGAACTGGCGACGTAGCAATGGTAGCGGTCGTCGGTGAAGTCCGCGCAAGACAGGTAATAGCGGCCGTTCGCCTTGAAGATGAACGCCCCCTCAAAGCCGACGCGGCCGGCGTTGGCGGGTTTCAGGAACCTGGGCTTCTCGGCCAAACCGCTCATATCGTCTTTCAGGCGCGCGATCTTGCCGTCCTGGTAGACGAAGTACGCCCTGCCGTCATCATCACAGAAGAGTGAAGCGTCTATCTCGCCGGTAAGCGGGCCGTCGGGCTTGATATCCACATAGGGTCCCTCGGGTTTGCCGGTGGAACTCTTGAGGATGCCGGTGCCCTGGTAGTTCACGCAGTAGGCGATCCAGAACGTCTTGTTGAAGTAGTGAATTTCCGGCGCCCAGATGGCCTGATTCTCTCCCTTCTTCTTCTGCCACGTCATGTCCTTCTCGAACGACCAGATGAGGCCCAGCGGTTCCCAGGTCTTCAGATCTCTGGACTTCCACATCCGGATCCCCTCGTTGGTTTTCCACCAGGTGGGAGCGCCGGTGGTGCCTATGAGATAGTAGGTCCCGTCCGGGCCGACGCAGATGCTGGTGTCGCGCACCGGAAAATCGAAGAGCGGCTTGAGGCGGTTCGTGCCGGGGGCGTCGGTGAACTTGCGGACAAACGCCACCTCGTCCGCGTTCTTAGGCGAGCCGTCCCGCCGCAGCAGGTCGTGGAACCAAACTTTCGGTTCGGGCGCATCCTTCGGCGACCCCCACCCGTACTGACACTGGGTGCGGCCGTTGACCAGGCCCCAGTTGTAGCAGCCGACTTTCTCCTCCCTGAACAGGGGCAGTTCGGTTTCGTACTTGCTGCCCGTGGTCCGCGCCATCCATTCGGTGCAGATAACGGGCCTGCCGCGCTTCTTGAGATCGGCGATGCGGTTCTTCATGCCGGCATTGTCGCCATAGAAATGGAAACTGATCACATCCGAGAGTTCGATCTGCCTGTCGCTGAGTTCCTTTGTGCCGCCCCAAACGCCGATGGTCAAAGGCTGAGAGGGTTGGGCCTGGCGCGCCCAGTCGAACACCGCCTCGACGAGCGGCAGGCTCTTGTTGCCCATCCCGGAGTTGCCGGGTTCGTTGTAAAGGTCCCAGAGCACAATTCGCCTGTCGCTGCTGAAACTGCCGACCATGTCCTTTACATACTTCTCCAACTCGGGCCACGCCGACTTGTCCGTCACGAGTTTCAAACCGGGGCTGGGCACCCAGCGGCCGTTGGACTTACCCGGCACCGGGTCATCCTGTTTGCCGGGATAGGGGTCGCGGCCGGCATCGAAGGCGCAATCGTCGAAGAGGACCGGCATGACGCTGATCCCGTGTTTTTCGGCGATTGACAGGAATTGGTCGAAGCGGCTCTTGAGGCCCTTGGGGTCCTGTTTCCAAACGATGTATTGGATGAAGACCCGGCAGGAGTTGTAGCCTAGCCCTTCGGCCCAGGCCAGTTCGCGGTCGATGGTTTTGGGATCGAAGGTCTCGGCCTGCCACATTTCGGTGTCGTTCACGGCGGTGCTGGGCACGAAGTTGCAGCCCATCAGCCAGGGCTGCCGGTCGTACCACTGCCGGGCTTGCTCTTCCGTCATCGGGGCGCGGATGGAGGCGGCAGGCGCAGCCTGCTGCGCGGGGGCAACGCCGGGGACCACCGCGAGCGGCGAGAAAACAAGACTAAGAAACACCGCTCGTCGGCTCAGGCGGGCGAGGATTGCCGCCAGGTTACGGATGAAGTGCGAATGCGTGCATTGCATGGGATACTCCCTTGAAGCAGGTACTATCTGTTTGCATGGTCCTCAGGCCGAGGACCTCTAGAATGCGACGGCAAGTGCCTACACCCCGTGATGAGACCTCCTGTCATTTCCGCCGATTCGCATTGGGCTGGAGCGGTGCAATGCTCCGCAACTCGGGCTGCGTTGTGGCGGCTTCAATGGCCTTGATGGCCGTTTCGACTGCGGCGACTCGCCGATTATTGAGTTCGCCGCCGGGAAATTCCCCCTTCTTGCACTGATCGTTCAGGGCCACGATCAACTCTTTCAACTCCGGCACCGCCTGGCGGGCGGCCTTGCCATAGGTCACCAACTCCTTCATGATCTCTCCCGTCCTGCTCTCGCTGCCGTGGCCGCCCTGGGTTTTCGCGAAGATGATGCCCGCTTCGATGCCCTCTTTGAAGTGATATTTCGTCAATGCCTTGAATCCGCCCATGCGGATCTCGTTGCCGAACATCGTGTCCGCCGGGCACCGCGTCTTGACGGCAGCCAGTATGTCCGGCGCCAGCGCCTGCACATCCTCCACGGTGAGCCGGTGCTCGAAAAGGTCTCTCAGCGTGGCCCGCGCCATGCCGTCCGCGTTCCTTGAAACAGCCCGGATCGCCGGGTAGAGCAGTTCGGGATCGACTTCCTTGATGGAATGCCGCAACAGTCCCTGGAACAGGGCCGCAGCCAGTTCGCCGTGCGTGAGTTGGATTGGATCGTCCCATACGATCGGCTGGAGGGGCTCGGCGGTTTTGGCGACCGCCCTGAGCATGTCGGGGACGACTGGTTTCGCCGTATCGCCCATGTTCTTGAGGGCATTCGCCGCCTTGAGGCGCAGCCAGCGGTCTTCGTGGGTGAGCAGACGGACCAATACGGGCAAGGCTTCCGCACTTTTGATGTAGCCGAGTGTTTCGCAGGCTCCCTGGCGGACATGCGCATCTCTGCCTTCCGCCAAAGCGATCAGTTGGGGCACCATCGCCTTCGCCTCGGGACGCTTGGCGAGTTCCTCCGCCGCCCAACCGCGGGCGACCGGCGACCAGTCGCCCAGCGCGGCGAGGAGTTCCTCCGTGCTCCTGGCCTTGCGGTCCAGATCGAAGCGGCCGGAGGCGATGGCCTCGGCCACGTCCTTCTTGCTGAGCCAGATTGCCTGATTCGCGTCCTTGCCGGTGATGCAGAGTTTCTTCAGGGGCAGGGAATACGTGAGGACATAGGTGGCCGTCGGGCTCAGGCCGCAGTAACTGCTCTTGCCGTAGTAGGTGTTGTCGTCCGTCCTGCCGGCTCCGTATTGTTCGCCGCCGTCGTAGGTGAACGAACCGTCGCAGCGCCGCACGAGGTCCAGGTGCCATGAGGCTTCCTTGATAAAGGCCGTCGTCGCGGCAGGTCCGCCGGTATTGGCGCCCAGCGCGCCCCACAGATAACTGAATCCCTGGCCGGTGTGTCCGTATTCCCGGTTCTTGTAGGACGCGGTGACCATCTTTGCGAAAAACTGCGTCTCCCTGATCCGGTTTCCCTGAACGGCAAACAACACGGCGGCCATGGCGTTCTTGCCGTTGTTGTCGTGGTACGGCCACGGCAGGTGTTCGCCGTAAGGAATCGCCCCCTTGTCCACGAAGTAGCCGAAGAACCTGGAGGCTCTTCCGATGGCGGGATCGATCTCCGGATCCTGCACGCCGCACTTCTTGCCCATGACGATTGCGATGTTGCCCACCAGTCCCGCCGCGTTCACGGGGCCGTAGGGAGGGATCGACCCGTGGAGTTTGCCCTCGGGCGACGGGGGTGCAATACCATGCCCGAAAGTGCCATACATGCCCTGCCCCTTGGCGAGGGTGATCGTGTATTCATTGATGGCGTGCAGCACTTCCTTGTCGCCGGTGAGCAGGTAATACTCGCAGAGGAAGATGTTCCGGTATCCCCAGTCCCACACCACCATCCCGTCTTTCAATTCCAGTTTCAGCGTCTGGGGAGCCATCTTCCGGGCAATCTCCCGCACTCTGGGCAGGTAGTCGGGATTGCCGCTGGCCATCAGCGCGAGGCCGTTCACCGCTCCCCACAGGCCATTCTCCAGCGGCTCCTTCTCCAGCACTTTGCAGGCGTCCTCGAGGATCAGTTTCGACTTGGGGCAATTGTATGGCGCGGTGTCGCTGTAGGTCCCCATGACTCTCAGTTTGAGTTGCACCTCTTCGGTCTTGCCCGCCCGCCAGCGGGTCAGCTTCAGGATGCCTTTATTGGCTGCCTTCTCGGCTTCCTGAATTGCCATTGCGATGCTCTTGCGGGCGTCGTCCGTGAACAGTTTGCCGCCGGCGCCGAGGATAACGTCGTCCACTTTCATCACGCCGTCCGCCGGCGACTTTGCCCCGACATGCGTGACCAGAATCTGGCGGCTGGCCGTCGTCGTCCGACCCTGCACGCTCTCGAGGAAGTTGTCGGGCCTGGTATAAATCCACCCGCGAAGCCCCGTGGCGCCGAGATTGTAGGTCAACTCGCGATCGACCGTGTTGCTCTGAGTAAGATCCGGCGGCACCCGCGGCGGCTCAGCGACAAGTTGACTGCCGCATGCCAGCGCGATGGCGACAACGAGGGAGGCTGCGCACAGACGTGTTTTTCGCATCTTTCGCATGACACTTCTCCTATGGGTTCGTGCTATCCTGTCGGCCTGTTTCCGCTAAAGCACAACTGCCTATCTTCAGGGGGACGGCTTCCGGGGGAGAATCGGGACCTCGCAGAAGGTGAGCGCCGCGATGCCGTTTTCGCCGTACAGCAGGTTCTTGATGTCCCACCTCTTGTCCACAAGATAGGTGATCGTTTTCGCCGTGGCGTCCGCCGCCAGATTGAGTTTGACCACGTTTCCCGACACGGCGCCCGAGGTGACCTTACCCGCTGTCCCATCCAGGTAAAACTGACTGGCCAGGGCGTCGGTCCAGACCATCGGCTGGTCGAACTCCAGCGCGATCTCATTTTTCTTGTCGCTCGTATAGTATGCCTTCTTCAGGTCAGGAGCCGTGATGGGCTTGTCGAATACTTTCCCGTAATTGTCCCGCTCCACCAGAGGGATCATCAGGCGCGCCATTTCCGCGTAGCCGGCGGCCGGATAGTGTGCCGGACCGGGCGGCTTGATGCCCAGGGTGGACATGACGCTCATGTGCGAGTAGAGGCGCGGCAGGAGCCTCTGCACATCACGCAACTTGTCGCTATGCCTTGTGCCGCCCTGGCTACAGGAATTGGGCCAGATCTGGTAGAGGTAATAATGCTTGATATTGGGCATGTCCTGCTTCCATGCCGCCGTCATGTCCACGAAGTACTGCTGGTACGTTTCACAACCGTAGCCGCCATCGGGACCGTCGGCGCCCTGGTCGGCCTCGCCCTGATGCCACAAGACGCCGCGGATGCCGTGGGTCAGCCTGGCTTGCTCGACGCGCCACAACAGGCGCCCGTAAATCGTGGCGATGTCGGCATGATTGGCCGGGTTCGGCATGTGCTCGTCAATTCGCGTTCCCCCGGCCGCTCCGTTGATGATACACACCGGGATTTTCTGACCTTCGACCAGGCTTCTGGCAAGATCCAGGCCCCAGTATCCGACCTCCCATGCGCCGCCCTTCCTGCGCACCGCGTTGCCCCATCCCTTGCTGACATCCCCGCCCATGGAACCGAAACTGCGGATCCAGTCGCTGGCGTAGTCACACTCGTCGTTTCCGAAATCAGTCGCTACCGCGTTGGATTGGCCGTCAATCACGTAGGCATCGCCGCACACAAGATTGGCGGCCGTATTCAGAACCGTTTCGATGTTCCCGCTCTTTGATCCGAACTCCACCCTGTACTTGATGAGGCCCGGCTTGAGATTGACTGCGAACGCATAGGCCTTGTCCGCCTTGGGTGTCTGGCGTTCGGTGGTGATCAGTTTGTCGTCGGCATAGACCTTCAGGAAGACAGAGTCGGCGGCATCGCTGAGTGTGCCGTTGTAGTACAGCGTGCCCTCGTTCTTGTCGTCACGGGCATAGAACTGGTTGTTGACGGGTTTCTCGTCCTTGTCAGGCGTCCGCTGCACCCAGGCATCTTTCTGCGGTTCCTTGACCACGATCTGAAACGACTGGTTCGCCGGCTTGCCGCCGTTGCTCACCGTCACCGTCACGGTCAGATTTCCGCTGTTCTGCGCGCGATTGAGCAGTAGCTTGCCGGGCACCACCTCCTTGATCACCGCCATGCCCGAGGCGCTCCAGTGATAGTTCAGTTCACCGGCACCCTTCGCCTGCATCGCTTCCAGATTGGCGACCTGCGGCACCACCTCGATGGTCTCCCGGCCATCCCACGTCGCCGGTGCTTTCAGAGTGAATACGGGTTCCGGAATATCCTCCTTGATCGTGACGGGGATGTCAAAGAAGCTCTTCACTTGATTGGCGTAGATCGCCTTGAACTGGAGGATGAACGATTGGTCGCCGGCCACGCGGCCGGCGGTCAACGTGTAGGAAAACCTGTCCACGGCCTCAACGGTTTCCTGTCCGCCTCGTTTGATGAGCCAATAGACCTTCTGCGCTCCGCCGGCCTTGGCCGTCACCGTGGCGCTCTTGCCTTCCAAGACGGAGAGCATCTTCTGCGAGACCGAAACGCCCGTGCCGGGCTGCACCAGTGACCCGACCAGGGTTTGCAGGGGCTTCTGGTTCTCGTATTGCATCCTCACCCATTCGGCGGAGCGCGTCACTTTGGAAATGCGCACCTCGTCAATGTCTCCGACAAATCTGTAATTGCTGTACCATCCGCCAATGTACATCCTCGCCGGGCTCTTGATCGCCAGCGGGGCCCCCGTGGAGGTCGAAACGCCGTCGAGGCGTCCATTC
Source organism: Planctomycetota bacterium (assembly GCA_026386995.1). The sequence goes on from JAPLMO010000495.1 coordinate 15,169, forward strand.
ACGTAGACCCGCGACTCGCCGAGCTTGAAGGTGTGAATCACGTGAATCCACTGGGACATGGGGAGCGCGCTGCCGCCCGCAACGTCCGCGCCCGAGAAATAGCATTCTATCTTAATGTGTGGCGGGCTGAAGTACTGCATCATCACCTTGCCCTGCCCCGCCTCGTTTCCCCAGGCAAGAACGGTCGCGTTCGGCTTATCGCCCCTGAGCCAGGCTTCCGAAGAATGGGGATTAGAGCCGACAGGATAGGTGGTGATCTTTTCCCCGCAGTTGATCCCCTTGCCTGCGTCAAAGCGCCGGCTTTTACCAATGATACCCGAAGAAGATACCGTGCCCGTATCCTTCGACTCCACCGTGCCGACCTCATCCTTCACCGGATCGTCCATGTGGAATACGCTGAGGTACCCATTGGATTCATTGAACACCGCTGATCCGCTGGATTCGCTGGCGGCGTCGGCCTTGCCCCAAT
>JAPLMO010000291.1 GCA_026386995.1 Planctomycetota bacterium
GTCGCCGATTGACCGGGGTTTCGCCGCATCATCGGCGACTAACCCGCCGGACGATTGACGCGGAGGAGCCGGCCAGCGAGGTCAGCGTACGGGAGGATTGCAGCATGAATTCGTTCGGCCAGCCGAACCACATCGGGGTCCACAGTGCAGGCGATGATGCCCGCGTGACCGGGTTGGATCGCATGCAAGCGGACAAAGTGCCGACGGTTGAACGTCAACAGCGCGCGACGATCCGCCGTGGCGAAGGACAAGACTTCCTCATCGGGCCACGCCCGATCCGCCTTTCCAGTCTCCCCAACGGTGACCACGTCGTGGCCAAGACGCCGCAACTCAACTACGACGGGCAGCGGAAAGTTCTCGTTGGCGTAAAAACGGGCCATCGTTCAGGCGTCCTCGTTGACCCGAATTTGAGCCTCGATTTCCTCGCGGTGGAGCCGGACATAGGCCCAGGCGTTGGCAAGGTCGGCGGCGCGGAGGGTCGGATAGGAACGCAACAGATCGGCCTCGCTGGCGCCCAACCGGCGGGCCTGTTCCAGCACCCACACGGGAATCCGCGTGCGGACAATGCACGGCTCGTTGCCGCAAACCCCAGCGGTGTTCTCGATTCCTGGGAATGCCTCGTCCAGGTCACGGACGATCCACTGCAACAGTTGTGCTTTCTCCGCGCGATTCATTTCCGCCAAGAACCGCTCGGCTTCGGCCAGACAGTTTGCCACTGGAACCCCCTCCCGCCAGCATCGCTTCTCCCAACGCCCCAGCCCACAGACGATTATAACTTGGGGTTGGCCGTGGGGCAATGCCGAGCATGGGCAGGGGTCAGAACTATTTACTGTAAACTATTTAGAACCGGTTCGCTCCATTGTTCGTCGCGCCACGTCACGTTTACCCTCGTCCCTACGCTCCGCGTGAAAACGCACTGCCGAAACGCTCCGCGTCCCAGGCGACAAAGGGGGGGGCTTATAGCCCCAGGCCGGAGAAAAAATCTTGGGAAATGCTCGAAAATTCCGCGCCTACCCCTTGCCAAAACGGTTGGCCTATGATAAGATACGACTCGTGTGGTGGACGTTCCGCCTGTACCGGCAACACACGCCTGCCGTGCGAAGTCGCAAAAAGGCGCTCTAACCCGTACCGCATGAGGCAGTGTTTCGTGAGGCAATAGCACCGCTCGCGCCGTTGGGCGGTGCTTCTTCGCGCGATTGGCCTGCTGCCCGCTCATGCTTCTGTGTACCGGCCGCTTTTCTCTCGTGCGGAACTTTGCCTCGCTTCTATGCGCCCTCGCACGGATGGCGGGGGTGTAGGTTCTGCGGCGAACCATCGCATGAGGCCATCGTCACTTGGGAGGTTCGTTATGCTGAAGCATAACCTACATCTCTGTAGACGCCCGAGATAATGCGCCGGTCTCAGCCGCTATCTACCTCTTGGACGGCAGGAAGGTCGCAAACGCCAGCAGGTTCTATGACACCACATACGCCGACTCAACAAGGACCCTAGACGTTGGCATCGTAGTCACCGAAAACGGTGGCAGCGTAACTGATTATCTCGAAGCGTGGACAGGATCGTACCCGGACGGCACCAAGGGCGATGGCCGCACAATGCCTAACGATGACCCATCTGGGTGGCCTTTGGGCCATGCTGTCTCGGGTGAGGATCCCATGTTTGGCGACGTAGACGGTTGGGAGAAGAGGTACAACGGCCATTTTATGTTCGAATGGAAGACGTCCATAACCAGTTCACGACCTCTCTACGCCCTCTCGGGGGTCATCACCGTACCAGCTCTCGAGGTTCCCGGCAATTACTGGGCCCCGGCGGCGACAGGCGGCGGGACGGGAACCTGGGCCACAGGGTTGCCCGGTAACGTCTGGGCCACCGGCGCAGGTGTCCAGGGCACCGGCTCGCAGTCCACCACAGACACCCTGATCTTCACCGACGCGGCCGGCACGGTCACCGTCCAACGGCACGGCGACGGTCAACGCGGGCCTTAAGTTCGAGACCACCGGCTACAGTGTGGTCGGCGGGACTGGGAGCCCCGCCATCAACCTCAACGGCGGCAGTGCCGCGGTCAACACCATCACCGTCGACCCAGCCGTGACCGCCGAGGTCGCCGTGAAGTTGACCGGCGCCGCCGGAATGACCAAGGCCGGCCAAGGCACGCTGGTCCTCAGCGGCGCCAACGACTACACCGGCCAGACGATCGTCAAGGACGGCGGCACGCTGAAGCTCGCCGGGACGATCTCGGCTCAGAACGCTTGGGCTCCGGTGCTCACTG
>JAPLMO010000163.1 GCA_026386995.1 Planctomycetota bacterium
GACCCCAACGTGCTCCAGCCGGGTGACGTGCTCTTCATCCCACCGCGCCAAGAAAAGCAGGAGAGCGGCCAAACCGAGATGCGACACCGCTTCCGGCGCCGCGGCACGCCCTCCCGGCTGCGCATCCGCCTGCTCCAGGACGGCCGGCCCCGCGCCCACCTGCCCTACGTGGTCGAGGTGGACGGGCGGCTGATCGAGGGCCAGACCGACGCCGACGGCTGGCTGGAGCAGTCCATCCCGCCCAACGCCCGCGCCGGAAGGCTGCTGGTGGGACGGGGAGCGGAGGTCTATCCCTTTCAGTTGGGCCACATCGATCCGACGGAAGGGTTGGCCGGCGTGCAGCAGCGGCTGAGGAACCTCGGGCTGTATGGCGGGCCGGTGGACGGGCAGATGAACGACCAGACCCGCTCGGCCATCGCGGCCTTCCAGGCCCAGCGGAACCTCGAGGTGACAGGAGAACCAGACCAGGCGACCCGGGACGCCCTGAGGGACGCGCACGCGAGTTGAGCGCTCGGCACTGGCCGACCCTGCGCGACATCGCCCGGAAGAGTCGATGGCCCGCCGGGCGGCAGGCCTTTACAATACGGACAAGAGGATAGAGCATGCCCGACGCAAGCGAATATCCGTGGGACCCCGAGGAACAGGCGAAGCTGAAGGCCCAAGGCATCCCGGTTCCGCCGCAGCCTCCGGCCCCGCCTCCGCCGATGCCGGGACCGGGCGGGGGGTTCGCGGCCGCCCGGCTGGGCGACCAGACCGCCCACTTCGGGGCGATTGGCCCGGTGGTCACGGGCCTGACGGTGCTGATCGGGGGCCAGCCGGCGGCGACGATGGGCGACCCGCACATCTGCCCGATGTTCGACGGGCCCAAGCCGCACGTCGGCGGGACGATCCTCAAGGGAAGCATGACCGTGCTCATCTGCAATAAGCCCGCGGCCCGGGTCAATGATCCCACCGAATGCAAGGGCCCCCCGGGCATCGTGCAGATGGGCGAGTTCACGGTGATCATCGGCGAGTCCGGCGGCGGGGGCGGCGGAGGCGGAGGGGGCGGGGGCGGCGGAGGAGGAGGCGGTGGCGGGGGGGGGGGGTGGGGGGGGGGGGGGCGGAGGAGGAGGCGGTGGCGGAGGGGCAGGCCCGGGCCAATCGGCCCAGCCGTTGACGTACCACCCGGCCAACGTCGCGCCCGTGCCGGCCAGCCAGGTCGGCCCGCTGACCCCGCAAACGCCGGCCCGCCCGCAGACCTGGATCGGTATCAAGCTTCAGGAATTCAACGGCCAATCCCTGCCCAACGAGCCGTTCCAGATCACCCTGGAGGGCGGGCAGGTCCTCAGCGGCACCACCGACGCCCAAGGCCAGGCTCGGTTCGACCAGGACTTCGACAAACTCGTCGATGATGTGATGAAAAAAGTCCGCGAGCGATTCATCAACATGGCTCCTGTGGTCGTTCCTGTGACTGCTGGTCGAGCAACTGGTGGCGGCGGCGGTGGTGGCGGCGGCGGTGGTGGTGGCGGCGGTGGTGGTGGCGGCGGTGGTGGCGGTTCAGTTGCGGCAGATCTGCGATCAAGACTCAGACTTGCTATTGACGCATTTCAAAGGGAGAAAGCATTCCTCTCGAAAAATGTTCGTATTGCAAACGACTCTGATCTCAAAAACCGCCTGCAGGCGTTGCAGTCTGAAGTTACTGGGCAGACAAAGATATTCCGTACTTCAAAAGATGAAACTACACAGATCAATGCGATCTTGAGAATAAATGAGCT
>JAPLMO010000161.1 GCA_026386995.1 Planctomycetota bacterium
TACCCATCTTAACATTTTGACGCGCCACCCCCTCTGGCGCTAGCGCCAAGGCCGTTTTTGCCTTTTCGGACCCCCCAAAAGGGGGTGCGCCGCTCTAATAATTGACGTAAGTGTTTCTGCAAAAACGCGACTTACGTTCGCGGCCAAAGCAAGACTCTAACCGGTCGCCACGGCGACTGAACTGCGAACGCAGAGAACGCAAAGGGAGGATTGGGTCAGAAACGGTAACGGCTGACGGCAGTTCCGGGGTCCGGGGTTCGGGCGGCCGCAAGCCGCCGCCACCAGATCATTGACGCCGACGCGCTGGACGTGGCTGCGGCGGCCCGCATCCAGATCCGCCTCTGCCCTTCGTAGGCCCGCCCCACCACCCCGCGAGGCTTTTCACGGCTGCCGGCGGGGTTTTGCATTTGACGCCCGCCGCCGGCGACGGCAGAATGGTGCCGTCGGCGATCTATGGGGTCCGTCATGGCGGAGCGGTTATACAGTCCACAGCAGGTGGCCGAGTTGTTGGGCGTGACGCCCGAGACGATTCACGGATGGGTCCGGCGCGGATGGCTTGGGGCGGAGCGCCTGCTGGAAGGCAGGCTCGTCATCGGCGAGTCCGCAGTCGCCCAGTTCCTGAAGAACCAGGGCATCGACATCGAGGAACTTTTCGTCAAGACGGTGATGCGCGAGGGGGCCGGTCGGCCTGCCGCGGGCACTGCGGCCGAATCGCGTGCGGCCGGGGCGTCTCCGCCGCCCGCCCCGCCGCCGGCCGAGCAGCCGCAGACAGCGCCGGCTGCAACCAGCGCGGCCGCCGCTTCCGACCTGCCCGCCGGCGCCGTTGGCCAGGTGCTGGATGCGGTTCTGAAAGATGCGGTGAATCGCGGGGCCACTGCCATACATCTCGACGCCGAGGGCGACGGCCTGGCGCTGCGTCTGCGCGTGGGCGGCCGGCTCTATGAGAAGACCCAGTTCAAGCCGCGCCTGCCCAGGGGCATGCGGACCAGCCTTCCTGCGCTGTGCAAGCGTATGGCGGGCCTGAGGCCGGAAGAGGCCGCTCGCCCCCAGCGTGGCGGCTTCAGGGTGCGCATCGATGGGCAGGACCGCCACTTCCGCATCCAGAGTTGCCCCACGTCGACGGGCGAAAGCATCGTTATCACTCTGGACGGTCGCCAGGCCGCCCCTGCGATCGAGGGGTTCGGCTTCTCTGAGGAGGACCTGGTGTTGGTGCGGCGGATGCTTGCCGAGCCCGCCGGGCTGGTGCTGGTGGCCTCGCCGCCGCGGTCCGTCGGGCCGCGTTTTCTCGCCGCCCTGGCGGCGGTCCTTGGTGCGGGCGAGCGGCGCATCGCGGTGATTGCCCGCCGCACGGACTTTGAGGTTCCCGGGGCCTTCTACGTGCGGCCCGACGCGGAGGCGATGCCGACGGCGGCGGCCATCCGCGCCGTGGCGGAGCAGGACACGGACGTAATCGTCCTTGAGGACCTCTGCGACAGTGCCGCGGTTGCGGCAGCCCTCGATGCGGCCGGCGAGCGGCTGGTCCTGGCCGGCCTGGCGATTCGCGGCGATGGCGGAGGTCCGAGCCCTCTGGCGGACGCCGGCGCAGACCCCCTGGCACTGGCGCAATCGCTCGTGGGGACCATTTCCGTCGCGTCGTTGCGGCAGATTTGCGACTCGTGCCGGACCACTGTCGCGACGGACCTCGAACTTCAGATGAGGCTCGGCCTCGGCGGCGAAGCGGACGTCGTGCTATCCTGGAGGGGCAGCGGCTGTGCCGCATGCGGTCAGACCGGTTACGCGGGCGAGACGACGGCTACGGCGGTGCTGGCGGTAGGCGAAGAGATGGCGCGGCTGATCCGGCGCTCGGCCGGCCGGCAGGCGATCGAAGATGCCGCGAGGCGGGCGGGTGCAAGAACCCTACGCGATGCGGTGATGGAAAAGGTTCTGGAGGGCGAGACGTCATTGGAGGAAGCCGCCCGGGCGCTGCACGTCTGAGCGGGCGGGTCGTTCTTCAGACGGTCCGGCCTCGTCCATACGCCTTTCTCGCGGAGCGGCCGGCTTGCAGCCGCGCGCGGCGTTCGGCGATCTCGGCGGCCCGCTGGGCCAGGGCCAGGCCGATCTTGTCGCACAGGCGGGCCAGCCGCAGGCGAGTCTCGGTGTCCGCAAGGTCCCCCTTGGGCGCCCCGATGTGCGCGATCAGTGCATCGACGCGTTGGCCGAGGTCATGCGCGGCGTCGATGTTCCCTTCGCGGACCTGTTGCCACTGCTCCTGAAGAAGCGACTCGATCCGGGGCAGAGGGCCCTCGGCAGGCGTTGCCTGCGAAGTGTCCTGCGCGCGGGTGTCGGGCGAAAAGTGGTTCACCTGGCGGCGGCCTCCGAAGCCGTCTGGGCCCGCTTCTTCTCGACCTCCGCGAGGAGTTGCTTCGCCTCGGCGTTGGCCGGTTCGAGGATCAGAATGGTCTGGATCGCCTCGGTCGCCTGGTCCAGCAGCCCGTCATGGGCGTAGAGCGTGGCCAGGCAGAAGAGGACCGAGACGTCGCCGGGGTGGCGGTCGAGGTAAATCTTGAGGTAGTGGATGACCTTTGCGAAACTGCCCATCTGGCATGCGGTCTGGAAGAGGCCGAGCAGGGCCACGAGGTTGTCGGTGTTGCGGTCGAGGGCCTTCAGGTAAAAATCGAAGGCTTTGGGGTAGTCCGCACGCTGCTGGTAAAGCATGCCCAGGCCACCATAATCCTCGGCGCAGCGGTCGTCCAGGTGCAGGGCGTCGTTGAAGGCTTTTTCGGCTTCGTCGTGGCAGCCGGTCTGCATGGCGACGACGCCGCGCCCGATGTGGGGGCCGGGGTTGTCCCTGGCCAGGAGGGCGGCCTCCTCGTAGCACTGGCGTGCGCGGTCGAAATTACCGAGCATGGTGTGGCAGTCGCCCAGTTCCTTGAGGACCTCGTAATGCTGGTCCACGCCTTCTTCGACGACAAAGCCTTCGCTTGAGAGTTCCACGTTCATCCCTTCCATGCAAGGATAGTCTTGGCTCGATCGAGCAAGGCCAGTTCGTCATCGAACTTGCCCGCCCGCTTCAGGAGTTTGGCTTCCAGGAGGAGCGTATCGACGGTCGGCCGGTCCTCGTTCAGTTCTCGGCAGATCGCCAGGGCCTTCTCGTTATGCGCGCCGTCGCTGAAAATCGCGGCGGCGGCACGCTGGCGCATCCAACGGCTGTTGCCGTAGCGCTGGCCGATCTGCGTGTAGAGTTGTGAGGCCAGGAACCAGGCGCCCTCCGCCTCCAGGGCCTGGGCCTGCTGGAGTAGGTCGTCGAACTGGAACGGCCGCTCCGTGGGGGCCGGCTCGCGGATAGCGATGCCCGCGGCCTCAAGCGACTCGCGCAGGTCGGCGTGCGGATGCGCGGCACGGGCCTGCGTCAGGACGTTGCGGCGTACGACGACGGGCGGCCACGCGCTTGGCGCTCCCGCGAGGAGAAACACCGTCTTGCCCTCCGCATCTTGTATGGCGGCGTGAAGAGCGTCTTCCACCCACATGTTTTTTACCTGCGCGCCAGGCTGCACGACGGCCACATAGTCGCCCCCGGCCTTGGCCAGCGCGGCGCGGAGGCGGACTGCGCGGCTAGCGCCTTCGGACACGGGGACGGGCACAAGCATCGGCATCTGCGTGTCAAGCCGAGAGAGTTGCCGCGATGGCAGCGGCAGGTAGACCTCGTAAGGCATGAAGGTCCAGAGCCAGATGTGGCGGAGCGTTTCTCCGACCGAGGCATCCATCGTGTCGGGCAGGTAGATAATAGACAGGTCCGGCATCTTCGGCCACGGCTTGGCCGGCCGCGCGGTGCGGATGGTCAGCACTTGCTTCAGGTACTCCACCTTGTCCAGGCGCATACGGTAAGAGATGCGATCGCAGGCGCCAACGGGGCCATAGAACTCGCCCGTGACCTCGGGCAGGTGCAGGAAGTCCGTGAAGAAGGCCAGCCGGCGGGTCATGTCCCAGTCGATGAGGACCCGCAGGTCCTCGTTGTACAGGCCCGTGCGGTCCAGGAGGTCGCGCCGGTGGGCCAGGCTAACGTGGAGGACATGGTTAAAGTGGCAGAGGAAGAAACGGTCGAAGTCGCGGCTGATGTTGACGACCTTGCCGAGGACCTGCCTCGACCCGTCGGGCTCCACGCGGCAGTGGACCTTGTAGAGGTCGGTGTAGGCGGCGTGGCAGTCGTCCTGTGTTTCGAGGGCCTCGACGAGCGTGGCCAGGTGGTGCGGATAGTAGAGGTCGTCGTCGTCCAGATACGCCACGTACTTGCCGCTCGCGTGCTGTAGGGCCTGGTTGAGAGAGAATGCTTTGCCGCGGTTTTCGCGGCGGTCGAGCATGATGAGGCGCGGGTCATTGAAGGAGGCGACGAGGTCGGCGACGGGTTCGCCGCCGTCGTTGACCACGAACGCCTCAAAGTGGGGGTACGTCTGCCGCACGAGACTGCGGAGCGCCCCTGCGAGGTACCGGCGCCGGTTGAAGGTGGGCACCAGCACGCTGACGAGCGGCCCGTGTTTTGTATCGTAAGGGGCGATCATAAGTTTGGTGCAATCGCGACCGGCGCCTCAGCCCGAGGGGCGGCATCCGGCGACGTGGCGCCATCGGAGGCGGCGGCTGGCCGGGCCTTGGCCACGGGGTGCTGCTCGAAATCGAGGTAGAGACCGTTGATGCGGTTAAGTTGCTGCGTCAGGGAGAAGTTTTTGGCCACGTAGTCCCGGTACTCCGCGGGGCGATAGGGGTCCGTGAGGATCCGCTCGCAGAACTCATCCAGCGTCCGCCACAGGTATTCCGCCGGGAAGCAGTCGCGGCAACCCGGATACACGTGGATGACGGGCTTCAGGCCCCTGGCCATGGCCTCCAGGACGCTCACGGGATGGCCCTCGACGATGCTCGCCGAGACCAGGTAATGCTTATCCTCGAGCCAGGCTGCCACGTCCCTCTGCCACCCGTCGAAAATAAGGGCATCGGTCAGGCCCATTTCCTCGGCTGCGTACTGAAGGTACCCTTGCAGGACGCCGTCGTCCTGGAAGTCGCCGGCGAAGAACAACCGGTACTCCGGGTCGATGCTGCGCAGGCGGGCCAGACCCTGAAGCAGCATCATCGGGTTCTTCAGAATATGGATGCGGGCCAGGAAGGCCAGGTTCTTGCCGCGCGGCCGGTCGCGGAAAGCAAACCGGTTGATGTCCACGCCGTTGGGAATGGGCACGACGCGGGTGCGCTGGCGCAGGTCGGGAATCCGCTGCAGCAATCGCTGTACGACGACGTCGTTGCCGACCGTGACGAGGGCGTCGATGTTCTCCCACTGCACCTGCTCGGGCCATGGCCTGAAGGCTTCGTACCGGTGCAGGCGGACGATGGTACGGCAGACCTTTGGCATTCTGGAGATCGCGACGGCCTGTTCGGTGCACCATTCGAGCCAGGCGATGTCGCACCATTGGAGCATGCTTGCGATCTCGGCCGTGTTCCGGCTTGTGCAGAAGCGCGTCTCGAAGCGGGCGGCCGTGAAGGCATAGATCTCGTTGATGAACTTCGTGTCGTTATTCTCGCAGAAGAAGGCCACCTTGGGCCGCAGGCCGCGCACACGCTCATACATCGGCAACAGTAGGTTCTGCTGCGGCGAGGTGTGGAAGGACACGATGAGGGCCTCGATGCCGTCGGCCAGGTTGCCCCGGTCGAGCAGGGCGGTGGCGGTCCGGTTGGCCAGGTCGGCCGTCAGGAGGCCGGCCCGCTCCAAGCCGCTGAAGAGGCCGAGGGTTTCGGTCGGTCGGCCAGCGGCCAGGTAGACCTCGGCCAGGTTCCACAGGGGCTGGCCGGGGCTATCTGGCATGCAGTCTGCGGCGCGCTTGAGGTGGCTGGCGGCCTCGTCGAAGCGGCCGATGGTGTAGAGCAGTGCCCCGGCGTCGTTGAGCGCCTCGCCGTCATCGTGGCGGTGGCTGAGGAGGCCTTGAAGAACGGCCACGGCCTCGGCGTGACGCCCCTCATCCGCCAACTGCCTGGCGCGGCTGTAGTCTTCCTGCCACTTTGGATCAGATACCATCAACCTGCCTCCTTTGCCCGCCCAAACCAGCGCTGACGGGTGAACACGCCCCCACTCGCGCGAGGTGCGTCACACGGCCGATACGGCGGCGGCGTTTCGCGATTCCTCCAGGTACTGCTCCGCCATGCGTTCGTTTCCGCCGACGCGAACCACGACCGATAAGAGGCGGCAGGCCTCGCGGCGATCATCGGGGCTGCCGTTGCACCGGGCTTGCTCCAGGCGCCTCAGCGTCTCTTCGTAGAGCGCGTTGCCCGGCCCAAGGGCCAGGATTTCGACGAGCGGGACCAAGTACTCCGCCATTGCCAGGTCAGAGGATATGTGCAAATCGCGTGCCACCGTGGTCATCAGCCGCTCCGGGCCGAAGAACTCGATCATCTTCAGGGCCAAGCGGGTGTAAAATTCCGTCGCCATCTCCCGGCGCTCGGGGCAGAGCCCGTGCGTATGCACTTTCACGAGGGCCAGTGGCACGTGGTGGTAAACGACGTCTCCGGCCATGGCCGTGCGGATGTAGAAGTCGTAGTCCTGGCATCGGAGGAACTCGGTATCGTACAGGCCCACCCGCTGGTAAAGGTCTCGGCGGATCACGGCCGTTGTGTCAAGAATGGGGCAAACGTTCGAGAACCCGGCCATCAGCAACTGCGGGAACTCTTCGGCCGTGAAGGACTGGTAACGCCGCCGCTCATACAGGGTGCCGTCCGGCTGGAAGATGAAGCCGTCGCTGTACACGATGTCGATGTCCGGATTCTGCCGGATGGCCTCGACCTGCATCTGGATGCGGTTCGGAAACGACTCGTCGTCGCTTCCCAACAAGCCCACGTATGCGCCTCTGGCTTCCCGGACGCCCATGTTTCGGGTGTCGGGCCTGCCGGTGTGCGGCTTGTACAGATATCGTACGCGCGGGTCGTTCAAATGCTTGGCGACGACCGTGGCTGTCTCGTCGGTCGACCCGTCGTCAACGACGAGGATTTCCAGGTCGCGCCAGGTCTGCCTCTGGAGGCTTGTGATCGCCCGGCCGACACGGTGAGCGTCGTTGTAGACCGGCACGACGACCGTCACCATGGGCTCGACCGGCCGGACAAAGACCGACGCCGGGTCGGGTTCAGGCGGGGTGGGCGGCCCGGCCAGGGGCTCGCCGTCGCCGCGTCCAGGCGTTTGTTCGAGAACCTGAAGCGGTTCTTCGTTCTCCTGTCGGGCGTCATCCTCGGGCCCGCGCGGGGTCAACGTCGCAGGCGCCACGACGATGACGGTCCCGCCGGGCGCCAGGCGTGTGTGGCAGCGGCGGGCCTCCGCACTTTCGAGGTCGACCGGCGTGTCGTGCCAGAACATGATCGAGTCCACCATCGTCGTGTCTTCGGGGGTGTCGGTCACGACCTCCAGCCCGCGCAGGTGGGCCAGGTACTCCCTGAGTTCTTCGGGCGGGTTGCCCTCCAGTAGCACGCGGCCCTTGCACAGATCTCCCGCCATGGTGATGGACTTCCATATCCCGCGGTCCAGATCTCCGGGCTGTTTCAGCAGGATTCGGACCAGTCGGGTCAAGTCTTCGCCGATGACAGCGGTACCGAGGATGTGCCGGCGGGGATCGGCTTCGAGAACGTGGATCAGGCCCGGTGGAGGCGTGTCGGCGCCGGCGTCTTTGTGGTTCTGCGCCGCGGCCCGGACGGCGCGTGCCGCAGCCTGCGTGGGGACGATGAGGTCCGAGACGACCGACCATAGGTCGGGCAGCGGAAGACCGGAGATCTCGTCGGCCCCCACTCTCAGGCAAGCCTTGGGCAGCCGCCACGAACGGGGTGTGGCAGCCAGCGCCCTCAGGAGCGGTCCGATGCCTTCGAACCACACGCGGCGCGAGGCACGGACGGCACGCACGCCGCGCTCCAGGGCTTCGTCGCCCTTCAGCAGGACCACCGGTATCCCGACGTTCTCCGCCATGGCGCGGGCAAACGGCTTCGTGTTGTCGAAGAGCCGCCAGATCACGAGCGTCACTTGCATATGGCGAACGCCTTTCCGCAACAGCGAGGCGAGGAGGAACGTCACAGGTACTTCAGCAGCGACAGCGACAGCAGTTTCGAAGCGGTGGCCAGCGACATTTCGTACAGCACCTGGCGGCGGGCCAGGTCGCTGGCCACGTCGACGATGTCGGCGTTCTCGAGGGCATGGGCCTGCAACTGGGAGGTCTGGGACATGCTTGCGGCGCTCTCCTTCAGGTCGTTCATGACCTGAAGGAGAGCGCCGTTGGACGTCATGGCCTGGGTGACGCCGTCGGCCGCTTCCGTCAAGGCCCCCATGGCCGCTGCGAGCGACTCCGTATTCTGCGCGGCGGGCATGCTGCGATCGTTCAGGACCGCGTCGCGGACGCTGATGAGGGCGCTGAAGATGTCATACGTGCCGTGGGCGCGGACCGGTTCCAGGCCGACGCGCTCCAGGCTGCCGCTGTCGACGTACAGGATGTCGCCGCTCCCGGAATCGGTGACGGCCACGTTCGCGCCGGCCGCGGCGGGGACGGACGTGGCGCCGTCGTCGACCGAGAGCCGGCCCGTGGCGGTGATCTGCACGGCGCCCTGGAACCCCGCCTGGATGCTGCTGGTGTCCACGTAGACGACGTCGCCGGACTCATTGGTCAGTTTCAGGTCGGTCTCGGTCCCGGTAAACGTTACCGCAGCGCCCTGGTCCAGTTGAAGGGTCCGGCCGGGTTCGTCGACCGTCAACGTGTGGTGTGTGCCGAGGATCGTGTCGGACGCGGCAGAAGACGCCCCGGCGGCGACTCCGCTGGCGCCCAGGTACGAGGTCGATTCGTGCGTGGCCGTCAGCCAGACGTCGCCGCGCACCGTTGAGGTGGCCGTGCCCGCCTTGGCGCCCGTGTGGCCGAGGAAGTCCGGGGTGCGGCGTCCGGCGGGCCGGAAGACGTCGTCGCCGACGAAGACGGTGCCATATTCCACGCCCGCCACCACGGGGACGGCGAGGTTCTGGGACCCTCCGACGTAGTCGACGCCGACGATGCGGCCGTTTTCGCGGCGGGCGACGTAAGGGGCTTTGCCGGACCCGCCGCCGAAGAGGTATCGCCCGCGGTCCTCGGTGTTCGCGAGGGCGACGGCCTGCTCCAGCAGGGCGTCCACCTCCTGGGCGATGGGCACGCGGTCATGGGCCGAGTATGTGCCGCTGGCGGCCTGGGCGGCGAGCGTCCGGAC
>JAPLMO010000337.1 GCA_026386995.1 Planctomycetota bacterium
GCCGCAGATACTCGGCCTCGCTATAGAGGCGGTCCTCGCGGTCGGGCGGCGGGAACGCCTTCTCCGAAAGCCCAGAGAGAAACAAGTACGGAATGCGCAGCGACCGCACGCTGGCCGCCGAGAGCACGCGCACGCACCCCGACTCGTCGCCCGCCTGGCCGATCTGCTCGCTGCGCAAGATGTCCACGAGCGTGTCGAAGGCCTGGCGGCGGTGCAACTCCGGCGGGCGTTGTCCGAGCCACTTCGACAGCTTGTCGCCGGCGGCCAGGGCCTCCATCAGCCGGCCCCAGGCGCGGCGGTCGGAAAGAGGGGCGAGGGTTTCACCTTCCCACGCATCCATCGCCTGCCGCAATCCCGTCTGCGCCGCCAGCCGTTGCCACGCCTTGGCCCAGCCGGCCAGCGTCGCCTTCTCGGGCAGTTCGTCGAGCACCCGTGCGAGCCGCTGCAACACCGTCCTGTGGGAGGCGTCTCCCGACGCCGATTGTCGGACCGGGGATCGGCGATTGGAATCGCCTCCTACAATTTCCTCCACCAGGCGTTGGCGTCCGTGCGGGATTTGCAGTCGCCGAAGGGTGCGTTCCATCGCCACCGCCGCGCGGCCGTCTTGCCAGTCGGGCCAATCGGGCTGGAAATAGTTGCTCTGGATGACGGCCAGCAGTTCGCCGAACGGCCAGTCGTCGAGGTCCAATTGCAGCAGCCCGACCAGCGCCCGCAACGCCGGCGAATGATCGAGCGTTCGACCCGACTCGGCCACGACTGGAATCCCCAGACGGCCGAAGACTTCGTCGATCAGCCCGCCGGCGTCTTGCGGCGAACGGAAGACCACCGCCACCTCACCCGGCCTGGCCAAACCGTCGACTAACAGCCGCTTGATCCGCGCGCCGATCAACTCGATCTCTCCTTCCTGACGCGCGGCAGCGAGGATCTCGATGCCGGAGAAGGAGGGGTCGGGGGTCAGGGTTCGGGATTCAGAACTCGAACACGACGTTCCATCAAGTCCTGACCCCTGACCCCTGACCCCTGAACCCTGAACGCGAGGATTGGCAAAGAGCGTTCGCTCCAGATGCGACATTGCCGGCCACTGGGGCGGCGTCGCTCGCACATGCTCTTCCACGACCAGCCCCGGATGTCGCCGGCGAAGTTCGGCCAGCGTTTTTAGCGCCTTGGCAAACAGATCGGCCCGCCGCGGCTCGGCCTCCAACGGCAGGGTGACAATCATTTCCTCCGCCCGTTTCGCCAGAATCTGAAGAATCTCGTGCTGCGTGCGGGTGAAGTCCGTGAAGCCATCGGCGATGGCGAGTTGCAAATGATGAATGATGAATGATGAATGATGAATGACAGAAGCATTAGCGGTCGCCCGTTTTGCGCCGACCAATTCATCATTCATCATTCCGCATTCATCATTTTCTTCTTTCCCCTTCCCCCTTCCCCCTTCCCCCTTCTGCAACAGGTCCCGCGCCGACCAGAACCGTCCTTCGGCGTCGTACAGCCGGTGTTCGCGCAAGGCCTGCTGGTAGGCGTCGTAGATTTCCAGCAGTTCCTGGTCCTTGTTGGCGATGCCCCGGGCGGTGCAGGCGAGCAGGAAGTCCTGGGGCCAGATTTCCAGC
>JAPLMO010000174.1 GCA_026386995.1 Planctomycetota bacterium
GTTCGGCGCGAAAAGGATCATGACGTCTTGAACGCTGCCGAACGTGACCAAGTCCGTGCCTGAAAAGTCCAAATCGATGACCGAGCTGGCGGGCAGTTGCAGCGGCGCGGCTGCCCCTTTGACCGGCGTTCGATAAATGCGGTAGGGCACGCCCGGACTTGATGGCGGCCATGACGCCGGCCAAGGTACCAATTGCCCTCCGGTGTCGCATGTAAGCACCCAATTGGCGCCAGAACTGGTAATGAATCCACCGGGGCTGGGCGTTGTGATCGGGTAGCACGGCCCCTGGCAATTGAACTGGATGAAGTCGCCGAATCTCAACAGGTTATCCGGTGAATCGGCGCTGCAGAGCGTTGCGGTGATCGTCGTGCCGTTGCACGTCACCGTGGCTAACGACTGCTCGGTATCGCCGGCGTAGCATGGCGGGACCTCGCACTGATCGAGGTTCATGACGGCCGGCGTGCCGCCGAAGCGGCGCAGCATGACGCCGCAAGGCCGGCCGGTTTCCATCGCCCGATTCCGCGCCGAACTGAGGTACACGTTGACCGCCCGGGCGGCCTCGCGGATCCGCCGGCCATCGAGCGCCGGCCGCATGACGTTGGCCGCCGCCGCCGCCAGGATCATCAAGATCGAGATCACGACCAGCATCTCGATGAGGGTAAAACCGTGGGACGAGGGGCGAGGGGCGAGGGGCGAGGGATTAGGGATTGGGGATTGGGGATTGGAAAGAGGGATTAGGGATTGGGGATTAGGAATTAGAGATCGGCAGGCAGTCCTCCGCCTTCCCTCTCCCCTCACATGGCAGGCATTCGAAAATCTCATGGCTATTACCGCTGCTCGATATGGTGATTGGTGATGCATCCGGATCCGCCGCCGGCGGGAGTTCCAAGAGTGGTCGTCCCGCATATATTGGTCATGTCGGTAATGCGGTTCGACCCATCGGCCAAACCGGTCACGCCGAACAAGCTGGCTGCCCTGCCTGAGCCGCCAGAACATATTAGCGGGATCAGATGGAATGCTGTCGGGTCAACCTTGCGAGGATCGAACGGGTCGGAATCGGCGGCTGGGTTGCCGGTCTGAATATCGGAGGGCGCGCCGAGGATTGAACTGAATCCCGGCGCCCAGCGAAGCCAACAAATCGGATTTTTCCAGCCGTCGATGAACACGGGCTTGCCGTCCGCAGTTACGCCGATCTCCGACGAATTGAATTGTTCCATCGCCTCGGGAGAGCCTAAGCTCACAATCAGATAGAGGCATTGTGCAGATTCGTAAACATTCGAGGGCGAACTGCTTTGGTAGATCAATTGCAGGCTTGGTGGCGCCGCGAGAGTATATGCGAGTGGAGCATTCACATCTGCCAGCGAGTCCGGCATTTCCATCCGCATCAGGGTGCGAAGCGCGTAGAGCCGCAAGGCTGCGGCAGCCTTGGGACCTGTCCCCGGCGGAATCTGGATCGGCACGCGCCGGGTCATGTACGACTCGTAGCGCTTCATGATGATCGAATTGAGCTTGGCGATAGTGGCCTTGGTGGCGGCCTCGCGGGCGGCGTTGCGGGCCATGACCACGGCCCCCCACGCCAGCGTGGCCAGAATGCCGATGATCGTGATCGTCACCAGCAACTCCACCAGCGTAAAACCACGAGGGCGCGGTCACTGACCTCTGACCCCTAACCCCTGTAACGTATTCATAGCGACACCTGCTCCATCGCGCCTGGGCCGGAGAAAAGAGTGTTGAAACGAATCTGCTCTCACCCAACGGCCGGTGCCCTTGCCTTGGCCCGCACGCCACACACGCCGCCGTACCGGCGGCTATTGAATATCAGAAAAACAATGCCACCCGTTTCCCATACCGACACTACTTTCCTGAGACTCAATAAACCCACTACACCGGGAGCTGTTAGCTCCCGGCTATTTGCGCTCCACTCTCGACTCTCGACTCTCGACTAAGAAAGCTTCTGGATCAGCGCGATCAGCGGCAGGAACAAGGCGATGACGATAAAGCCCACCATGCCGCCGAGGCATATAATCAACAACGGCTCCATCAAGCTCATCAGGCTTTCGG
>JAPLMO010000432.1 GCA_026386995.1 Planctomycetota bacterium
TGCCAAGCCCGAAGGCCACAATAGAGAGGCCCTGGTCGCCCTGCGGAAACTCGGCAGGCGGGAAGTGCGCGGAATGCTTGCCGCAAAGGCCGCAGAGGCCCGGCCGGAAACCCGCGGCAGGGGCAAGGGCCGGCGCCGGAAGAAGCGACGGTAACTTCCCGGAGGTTCCGTGCTGGCGGGTGAAACCTGGAATCAGCCGCCCGCCACGATGCGTTCGCTGGGGGAGACCGTGCCCCCGCGGCCCAGCACCGACGCCGCAACGACCAGCGGCGCCGCCGCTACGCCGCCGACGACCGCGGCCCGCTTGAGAAACTGTCGGCGGGTCAGGCCGCGCGACGGGCCGGGCCTGCCCTCCAGTGCGGCTGATTCACCGAGGCTCTGGTCCGTTACGGTCCGTGGCAATATGGTTCGTCCCTCCCGTCTTCTGCTCGTGCAGACGAGGTGTGTGTAGTGCGACGGCGCCAGATTGCGATTTGCGCGGCAGGTCAGGAGACCCGCCGCGCAAACAGCGATTCAGCGCTGTCGTACTAAGACCGATGCCATACGCGTCGCCCGTAGTGCGTCAGTCTCGGTGGCTGATGTGGCACGGCTGGCTTGCCCAGCCGTGGGGAGCGTCGCGAATCTTCGCCACGGCTGGACAAGCCAGCCGTGCCACATCCCCTATAACTGACGCAGTACCGTCGCCCCTCCTTCGCGCTGGACTCTGCGGCCCGGCCCGGTAGAATGGCATTCCTGGTGCAAGCCTGTAGAGGAGACTTCGTATGTTTTCGGGAAGCCTTGTAGCGCTGGTCACGCCGTTTAAGAACGGCATCGTGGACTTTGCGACCATCGAGCGGCTGGTCGATTGGCACGTCGAGCAGGGGACCGAGGGCCTCGTGCCGGTCGGGACCACCGGCGAGAGCCCGACCGTCGACGTCGAGGAGCACGAGAAGATCATCGCGACGGTCGTCAAGCGCGCGGCCGGCCGCATACCGGTCATCGCCGGCGCGGGCGGCAACGCGACGGCCGAAGCAATCGAACTGACGAAGTTCTCCAAGGACGCCGGGGCCACGGCCACACTCCAGGTGGCGCCGTACTACAACAAGCCCACGCAGGAAGGGCTGTACCGGCACTTTGCGGCGATCGCCGAGGCGGTCGATCTGCCGATGGTGCTCTACAACATTCCGGGGCGATGCGTCGTCAATATGACGCCCGAGACCATCGCTCGCCTGGCCAAGGTCCCGCAGGTCGTCGCCATCAAGGAAGCCACCGGCTCGATGGACCAGACGAGCGAGATCATCGCGCGGTGCGACCTGACGGTCCTCTCCGGCGACGACAGCCTGACGCTGCCGCTGATGGCCCTCGGGGCGAAGGGCGTCATCAGCGTCGTGGCGAACGTTGTGCCCAAGGACGTCAAGCGCCTGACGAGCGCCATGCTGGCGGGCGACGTGGCGACGGCCCGCGCGGCCCACCGGAAACTCTTCCCCCTGTGCCGCGCGTTGTTCGTCGAGACCAATCCCATCCCCGTCAAGACGGCGATGAAGTGGGCGGGCCTCATGGAGTCGGACGAGAAGCGTCTGCCCCTGACAGACCTTTCGGCCGCAAGCGCAGAGACCCTGCGGCGGGCGATGAAGGAGTACGGGCTGCTGTAAAGGGCGCCATGGCCAAGCGACGCAAGTCGCACACAACTCTGGAGCGTCGGGGCCGGCTGATCTTCGGCCTGTTCATTCTGCTGACGGTCATCGCCTGCATGTGGTGGCCGTATTGGCAGATCGAGCAGGTGGTCTGGTCCGGCGAGGCCGACCGCGCGCAGGCCCTGGCGCGGGCGTACCTCCAGGACTTCCATGCCTCGCAGTTCCTGTCGGCCGACGCGAAGTCTCCCGAGGCGATCCGCCGCACGATGGCCGAGCAACTGCGGCGTTTCGGCCCGATGCGGTCCGAGAAAGAGCCGCAGCGGATCCATTTCGAGCCGGCCGCGCCGAACATGCCCCAGGTCCCGCCCGCCGGCCTGTCGCCGTTCGGGGAATCCTCCGTCAAGACGTTCCTCAGGCATCCTGCGGAGCGGCGGAACTGGCAGACGGCCGGCGAATCGTTCCTCTATGCCCAGACCTTTCGCGCCGAGGCCGAGTGCCTCGCCTGCCACGGCCAGTACAAGACCGGCGAGATCATCGACGTCCTGGCCCTGAACCTGTCGGCCCGCGAGGCCAACAAGACCGTCTTTGCGAATCGCCTGATCCTTCTGGCGGCGGGCCTGCTGGTGGTCGCGCTCTCAATGACCTTCTTCTACGCCGTCTTCCGCTACTCGGTTGTCCGGCCCATCCGGCACCTGAAGGACGTGGCCGACCGCGTCAGCGAGGGCGACCTCCAGGTCCGCAGCGAGATCGACACCGGCAACGAACTCCAGGACCTCTCCGACGCCCTGAACCACATGCTGGATGAGTTGGCGAAGACCCAGGCCGAGTTGCGCGCCGCCACGGCGGCCCGCGACGCCAAACTGGACGAACTGGCCAAGGCCAACGTCGCCCTGTTCGAGATGAACCAGGTCAAGAACAAGTTCCTGACGACGATGAGCCACGAGTTGCGGACGCCCCTTAACTCGATCCTGGGGTTCGCGCAGATTCTTGCCGATGCACCCGCCATGGCCGCCGAACCGAAACTCCAGCGCTACGCCCGCAACATCCAGACCTCCGGCCGCATGCTCCTGGAGATGATCAACGACCTGCTGGACTTGGCGAAGATCGAGGCCGGCCGCATCCAGGTCCGCTGCGAAAAAGTGTCGCCGCAGAACATCGTCGAGGTGGTCTGCGGCATGGTCCGGCCGATGCTGGCCGGGACGCCGCTGAAACTGTCGCACGAGGTGGACCCCGCCGTCCCGCTCATGTTCACCGACGGCACCAAGGTCCAGCAGATCCTCTACAACCTCCTGTCAAACGCCATCAAGTTCACCGCCGAGGGGTCGGTCAATGTCACGGTGCGCCCCGCGCCGGAGCCGGCCGACGCGCCCGCGGCGACGGGCCCGGCGGCCGCCGCCGCACCCCAGGCCCAGGTCAAGCACGTCGCCTTTGCCGTCTCCGACACGGGGCCGGGCATCCCGAGGGACGAGCACCTGCGCATTTTTGAACGGTTTACGCAACTTGACTCCGGGCACACCCGGCGATATCGTGGTACGGGCCTGGGCCTTTCAATCGTAAAAGAACTGACGGGCCTCCTGGGCGGCACGGTGCTGGTCGACAGCGAGGTGGGGCGCGGATCGACGTTTACCGTCGTCCTGCCGGTCGATTCGGCGGCCGAGGCTCGCGCGGCCGAGGGCGCCCCTGCGGCGGCGACGCAGGGGTGACCGCGGGTCGGCGCACGGGGGCGGATGCGACGCCGGGGTGTTCGCCGGCGACTGGAGATAATCTTTATGTCGATCCTTTTCAGATGTCCCTGCGGCCGGAGCATGGTCGTGGAGGAGGACCGGGCCGGGGCGGTCGTCATGTGCCCCAACTGCCGCAGGTCGCTGAAGGTTCCCAGCGGCAAGGACCGCGGCGTCCACATCGCCTCCGCGCCGAGCAAGGTGCGCACGTCGCGCCTCTGCCAGCGTTGCAGCAAAGAGGTGCCGGTGGATTCGCAGATGTGCCCCCACTGCAAGGCCATTCTGCTGGACGTACACGGCGCCCCGCCGCCGGCCAAGGCGGCCGGCGCAGCCGCGGCCCCCGCGGGCGGGCCGGCCGTACAGCCGATCCTCTACGGCGGGGCGCGCGGCTCGTGGTTCACCCGCCTCTCGCCCGGCGGCAAGGGCGGCGTCCTCGGCGGCGCGGCGGCCTTTGTCCTTGTCCTGGCGGCGGTCGGCGGCCTTCTTTACTCCTCGTGGTATGCAAGTCAGGTGAGGGAGGCCCAGGGTCTTGTCCAGAAAGCCTTCACCGATGGCCGCAAACTCGAGGCCATCGGCAAGTTCCAGGAGGCGTACGACCTCTGCTGGGCGGCCGTCGGCAAGGAGGAGTACCTCCGCAAGTCCGGCGAGTCGAAGGATGCGCAGTCCGTGGACGCGCTGAAGGCCCGCATCACGGCCCTTCAGTACCTCGTCTATGAGCCGAAGGTCCGCGGCTCGGTCCACTGGAAACCGAAATCGCAGGGAGAGTATGACCAGGCCGTGGCGGACCTGCGGAAGGACTCCTCTACTTACAAGGAACGGCTCTCCGTGGTGGCCGATGCCGGCATCGCCGCCGCCCAGTTCGGCAAGAGCAACCCGGGCGACCAGGCCGGTTACGAACAGAAGGTCATCCAGGCGATGGACACCTACGTGAAGTCCGTCAACCAGATGACCGAGCCGCAGCGCGCCCAGTTCACGTTCCAGTCGCTGATGGAAGGCATGAAACAACTCGCCGGCGCCAACCGCAACTGGGCCAAGCCCGCGGAACGCGACGTCTACCTGAATAATGCCGGAGGGTATCTCGGCGCTGCCAAGGAAACCGCCGCGCGCGGCGAGGACAACCTCCTGCCACGGTAGGCCGATATGTAAAGCAGCGCCGGCGACCTACATGTCCTGTGCGAAGTTCGGAATGCTGTAGTTCGGCGCTTCCTGCGTGATCGAGATGTCGTGCGGGTGGCTCTCGGCGACGCCAGCGCGGCTGACGCGGATAAACATTGTCTTGGTCCGCAGGTCCTCGATGGTCGGGCATCCGCAGTATCCCATGCCGGCCCTCACGCCGCCCACCAGTTGATAGACGAAATCCGCCAGGGGTCCGCGGTAAGGGACGCGGCCCTCGACGCCCTCTGGCACGAGTTTTTCGCCGCGATTCTGGGCCTCGGCCTGGCTGTAGCGGTCGGCGGAGCCTTCGACCATCGCCCCGAGCGATCCCATGCCGCGGTACGCCTTAAATGTGCGGCCTTTATATATGATAACGTCGCCGGGGGCCTCCTCGAGGCCCGCAAACAGGCTGCCGAGCATGACGCTGGAGGCCCCGGCCGCCAGGGCCTTCGTGATGTCGCCCGAGTGCCGGATGCCGCCGTCCGCGATGATCGGGACGCCCAGCCGGTCCCCCTCCGCCGCACAGTTGGCCACGGCGCTGATCTGCGGAACACCCACGCCGCTGACGACGCGGGTCGTGCAGATCGAGCCCGGCCCGATGCCGACCTTGACGGCGTCGACCCCGGCCTTGACGAGGTCGGCCACCGCCTCGGCGGTCGCCACGTTGCCGGCCACCAGCGAGATGTCGTACTGCTTGCGCAACTTCTTGACGGTCTCGATGACGTTGGCCGAGTGGCCGTGGGCCGTATCGACGACCAGCAGGTCCACGTCCTTTGCGATCAGCCGCGCGGCCCGCTCGTAGTCGTGGACGCCGATGGCGGCCCCGACGCGCAGGCGCCCGCGCTGGTCGCGGCAGGCGTGCGGGAACGAGTGCAGTTTCTCGATGTCCTTGATGGTGATGAGGCCCACCAGACGCCGCTCGGCGTCGATGAGCGGAAGTTTCTCGACCTTGTTTTTCAGGAGGATGTGCTCGGCCTCTTCAAGTTTCATCCCCGGCGACGCTGTGATGAGGTTGTGGCGGGTCATGACTTCTTCGATGGCCACGCCGGGATTGTCGAGGAACTTAAGGTCCCGCCGCGTCAGGATGCCCACGAGGCGGCCGTCCTGGATGATCGGGATGCCCGAGATGTTGTTCTCGTCCATCACCTTTCGGGCGGTGGCCACGCGCTCCTGGGGGCCGAGCGTGATGGGGTCGGTGATGATGCCGTTGGCCGAGCGTTTGACCTTCTCGACCTCGCGGCACTGGCCCTCGATGGGTAGGTTCTTGTGGATGATGCCGATGCCGCCCTGCTGGGCCAGCGCGATGGCCAGCGACGATTCGGTTACGGTGTCCATCGCCGCCGACACGATCGGAATGTTGATCCGGATGGTGCGCGTCAGGCGCGTGGAGGTGTCGGCGTCGCGCGGCACGACGGTGCTGTAAGCGGGCAGCAGCAGGACGTCGTCGAAGGTGATGGCGTCGCCGGTAATGCGGTCTTTCATGGGCATGGGCGTCTCCCTTTGTGCCTGCGCTCTTGCGCGGCGGTCCTATTGGGCCTGTTACCCAATTGCCGTTCATGTAGGGTGGGTGCTATGCACCCACCATTTTCACGTGAAAACAACGGCATTGGTGGGTGCATAGCACCCATCCTACATATCTTCGCCTCTCGGCCCTTGCTCTTGCGATCAAGCCTTGCCGAGCAGTTCCCTGGCCCGGCGGACGATGGCGTCTGTTCCCAGGCCGACGAAGGCGATGACGTCGTCGGCGGTCTTGCCGGACTTCGGCATCTTCTTGCACGTCATCGAGGCCACGCGGAGGTTGCCCTTCTCGGCCGCCTTCGCCGCAACGGCCGCGCCAAGGCCGCCCTCGTAGTTGTCCTCAAGGACGAGCAACTTCGCGCCGGGGCCCGCACCGATGGCCGTCAGGAAGTCGTCGGCCAGCGGCAGGCTGTAGGCGTCGACCAGGCCGGCCTCGATGCCTTCCTTCTTCAGGGCCTCGATGACCTTGCGGGCCTCGTGGACCATGTAGCCCCAGGCCACCAGCGTCAGGTCCTTGCCCCTGGCGAGGACCTTCTGGCCGACCAGGCTGAACGGCTCGTCGGGCTTGTAGAGGATCGCCGTCTCGGGCCTGAGCGTCCGCATGTAGGCCATGCCGGTGTAGGCGGCCATGAGGCCGGCCAGTTTGTAAGTGCTGACGGCGTCGCACGGGTTCAGGACGACGCAGCCGACGTGGCCCTTGGGCGTCTGGACGCTGGCGAGCGACCCGAAGAACGCCGTGTCGACGACGGCCATCTGGCTCGGCCCGTCGGCCCCCAGGCTAACGCCCGAGTGGCTGCCGACCATTTTCAGGTTGGCGCACGTGTTGGCGGCCATCTCGATCTGGTCGTAGGCCCGCACGAAGAACTTGGCGAACGTGTTGGCGAATGGGATCTTGCCGGCCGCCGCAAGGCCCGCCGCCACCGAGACCATGTTCTGCTCGGCGATGCGGCACTCGACGAAACGGTCCGGGAACTCCTTGCGGAAGAGGTCCGAGAAGGTGGAGTTCGACACGTCGGCGTCGAGGGCCACGATGCGCTTCGACGCGCGGCCCAGGGCCAGCAGCGTCAGGCCGTACGCCTGGCGGGTGGCCACCTTGCCTTTCTGGACGGCGGCGGCGAACTTCGTCCCCTCGGCCAGTTTCGCCAGGTCGGG
Source organism: Planctomycetota bacterium (assembly GCA_026386995.1). Next base: position 7,160 of record JAPLMO010000432.1, read on the forward strand.
GTCCGGCAGGGCGATGGTCTCGGGCGCGGCCGGGGGAATTTCGCCCGGCGGCAGCGGCGGGCAGAGAACCATGTCGGGCTTCTCTTTGGGCAGCCGCAGTTGTTTCATCGCCTTCGCAAGTTCCGCAGCATCCAGGGGTTTGCCGTGGTAGCCGACGACCTGGAGTTCCTTGACGCCCCAGCCCTTCTTGGTCTTGGCGATGATGACGACGGGTTTGCCCTCCGGCGGCTCGGCGGCCAGGGCCTTGCGGATCGCCTCCGGGTTGTGGCCGTTGATCGTTATGGGGTACAGGCCGTAGGCCTTGACCTTCTTGGCCAGCGTGGCTGGCGACTGCTGCTCGCTTACAAAGTCGCTCTGGCCCATGTGGTTGGAGTTGAAGATGACCCGGACGTTCGTCAGTTTGTGGTCGGCGATGAAGTCCAGGGCTTCCCATATCTGGCCCTCGCGGCTCTCGCCATCGCCGACGATGCAGTAGATGGTCTTGTCGATCTTGTCCATCCGGGCGGCGAGGCCCAGGCCCGCCGCAACGCTCACGCCCTGGCCCAGCGAGCCGGTGGCGGCGTCGAAGAACGGAAAGCCGACCGCCGGGTTCGGGTGGCCTTCGACCACGCTGTGGATGTCGCGCAGGGTCCAGAGGTCCTCGATGGAGAGTTTGCGGCCCTGCCTCGGGTCCATGCCCACGACGCCGCCGACGTCGGCGTAGGCGGCGTAGATGATCGGCACGGCGTGGCCCTCGGAGAGCACCAGCCGGTCTGACAGCGGGTTCCACGGGTTGGCCGGGTCGTACCTCATCGTGTGGTACATCAGGACCGTGGTGATGTGGGCCAGGGCGGTGCCGGAACTCGGGTGGCCCGAGCCCGCCTCGGTGGTCATGCGGCAGACGTGCCGCGAGAGTTCCTTGGCCTTGTAATTGACGGCTTCGACAAACCCCATGCCTGCCTCCTTGCGGTGTGTCGCCAATCCCCAGGGCCGCTACGGGCTGTCATTCTGAGGATCCGTTTACGGGTCCGAAGAATCTCGCTGTTCAGCACTATACAGGCGAGACCCTTCGCTTCGCTCAGGGTGACAGCCAATCTCATTTACCGGCCCTATAAACACGCTGGGCAAACCCCGGCGACCGCGGAGGTTTGCCCGTTCATTTCCTTCTGTTCGCCGGTAATCTTTTCTAATCCAAACCCACGGCTTGCGTCAACACAAATCCTGTTCGCATCCCGTTCGCCCGCAGCAGTGGTACTTGAAGCCCACCTCATGCCAGACCGGGCATGCCTAGCCCCCGGTGTATTCACCGGGGGCTAAATAAAGCAAAGGCGAAGGCGCCGCGCCTCACGCCGCCGGCCCCTTCGGCGGGGCGGCCGGGGGCGGCGCGGGCGGCACGCGCGGGGCGGACGCGAACACCTCGCTCCAGTTCACGCGGCCGGTCGTCTGCATCAGCACGAACAGCGTCACGATCGCGCCGATGACCACCGTCAGGCCCGTGTACCCCTTCCACAAAAACGCATAACTGAAGCCCACCAGGTACACCACCTGCGCCAGGCCGACGTACATGACGGCGAACTTCACACCGGCCACCAGGCGCATGTAACTGACCACCAGGAACGTGCTCACGGCCGCGCACACCCAGAACGCCGTCGAGAGCGGCACGAGGTCCACCAGGTACGCCAGCAGGATGTGGAAGGCGAAGAACCCCGCCGAGATCAGCAGGTAGTGCATCGGGTGGAGCGGGATTTTCTTCAGCATCACGACCGTCACGAGGACCGTGAAGAAGAAGAACAGGCTGACCGGGGCGAAGAAACTCATCCTGGCCGCCACACGGCCGGCCTCGGGCACGGCGGGCATCTCGATGCCCATCCGCTGGTTGGCACGCAGGTTGTTGTACTGCCACGCGGCCTTGACGCCCGTGGGCGTCTCCTCGGCCTTCTTGACCGGGCTGATCGAACCTTTCGGGTAATCTATGTCGCGGAAGTCGGCCGTTGCCGCCATCGTGAAGTTCTGGATGAGCGGAATCCGAGAGCCGTCGGGCTTGGCGGTGGCGTATTCCCAGCGGTCGCGGCCGCGCGCGGCATACGATATGGCCACCTTGTGCGGCTGGCCGTCGGCGGGGAAGGGCACTTCCAGCGACGGATTGACGCTTTCGCTCGTCTCGGCGGCGTAGGGCTTGCCGTCGAGCATCACGACCAGGTCCTCGAAGGTCTTGACCCGCTCGGGCAGCCGGAACACCAGCACGCCGCGCGAATCGGCCGCGCCGCCGGCCGCCTGCACGCCGTACTCGCCCGAGAACCGGACAGTGTAGGTGCTGAACCACACAAGGCCCATGTATCGCATCTCGTGGGCGAAATCGACCTTGACGGCGCTGGACTCCGGGTCGGCGGCGACATGGCCGGTCGCGCCGCCGGCCGTTACGACCGGGGCCGTCTGGACGAGCGACGACGGCCCCCACCGCGCGTTGACCTCCTCGGTGAGCGTCGTGTCGAGCGCCGCCGTGCGGTACTCGATCGTTCCGCCCAGTATCGCCCACGCGATGCTGACCAGGGCGAAGATGCCGATAATGGCGAAGAATCGCAGACCGGTCATGAAATACCCTTTCAATCAGTCGCGCGGCGGGCGGTTACCCTTCAATCCCCGTTGCGGGGGATGGGCTTGCCGTCGCGGATGATCACGTCTTTACGCCGGTAAACGGCCTTGTCGCGGAGTTTGGCGGCCGGGTTCTTGACGCCGAAGGTGTGCGTTCGGCCGCCGCCGGCGGCGCCGGCGCCGCTCTTCTCGTACTTCCAGTCAGTTTTCCCGAGGAACACGACATCGACGCGCCAGATGACGACGGGCTTCTTCGGCTCAAGCGTCTCCGTCGGGTCCACCAGGTACCGCCACACGATGTGCCAGCCGGGATGATCGTAGTGCGACTGAATGGCCCACGGGCGCTTGCTGGCCTTGCTCTCCAGCGACTCGTTGGGCGACGGGTTCGGTCCGGCCCCGCGCCGCCGCAGGTCGGGGAACCGCTGCTGGGCGGTGTTGACGTTGCGCACCTTTTCGTGGCCGCTGAACTTCGCCAAGGCACTGACGCCGAAGTTGCGGACAACGGAGGCGAACCCGCGAGGATTTCTCAGGGCAATCGGCGCGAAGTCGGCCAGTTCGCGCTCCATGTAATCCACGGCGCGCCGGACTTGTGCTGTGTTCAAACTTGGCGGAAGATCAACGTCGCAATTGAGGCTGAAACTCTGCATTACAATACCCCCCAAAACAGGGCTGCTGTCTACCTTCGCTTCCCCTCATCGCTTAGCCTTCTCGCGCTGCCGGGGCGACGCAATCGGATGCCCGCTCTTAGGCTCGCGCTTACGGGCATCCTCGACCATCGCCCGGATATCGTACTTGAACTTCGCCGCCCGCTTCTGGCGGTGCTTGCGAACCTCGGCCACAATCGGATCTTGCCACATGCTACTCTCTCATCGACTACGGCGTCTCAATCAGCCTCACCATCTCCCGGACTGCCTTGCGCAGGCCCGTGAAGACCGCGCGGCTGATGATGCTGTGGCCGATGTTCAGTTCCGTCATGCCCGGAATCTGGGCGATGCGGCGGACGTTCACGTAATTCAGGCCGTGCCCGGCATTGACCGTGAGGCCCTTCGACTGGGCCAGCCGCGCGGCCTCGGCCACGCGCATGAACTGCCGGTCGCGCTCGTGGCCGTCGGGGGCGTTGGCGTACTCGCCGGTGTGGAACTCCACCGCCTGGGCGCCCACGCGGGCCGACGCTTCGACCTCCTCCGGCTTCGGGTCGATGAAGAGGCTGACCGTAATGCCGGCGGCCTTGAGGCTCGCCACGGCCGCGGCGACCTTCGCCTCCTGGCCCGCGACCGGCAGGCCACCCTCGGTCGTGATCTCCTGGCGGCCCTCCGGCACAAGCGTGGCTTGGTTGGGGCGCACGCGGCAGGCGACCTCGACCATGACGTCGGTCACGGCCATCTCGAGGTTCAGTTTGACCGTGACGGTTTGCCTGAGGATTTCCAGGTCGCGGTCCTGGATGTGGCGGCGGTCTTCGCGCAGGTGCAGCGTGATGCAAGTGGCCCCGGCGAGTTCGGCCTCGGCGGCGGCCCAGACCGGGTCGGGCTCCGCTCCGCGACGGGCCTGCCGCAACGTGGCCACGTGGTCGATATTTACGCCGAGATGGGGCATGGTTATCGGCTCAATCGCCTTGGAGCAAGGCCGGCGCTTACGCCTGGCGGTAGCCCAGCATCGTCAGGACGCCGAGTAGTTCATCTACCGAGATTCGCGCAGCGCCCTTCTGGACTTTGTACTCGTCGATGGCGTCCTGCACCCTTCGGGCGGCGGACGAGAGGGCGGCCGGATCGGCCGGCGGCGGAAACTGGCGACGATCATCCCTGCGGCGTTCCTGGGCCACAGCGGCGCCAGGGCCCTTGTGCCGACGGTCCGTACCGCTACGGTGCTGCTTCAAACGCCCGGCCATGCCCGTCTCCTTTCTCGGTGGAGAAGAGGTTGCCTGCCGGCCTGTCCCTCAGGATGTTGCCGGCTTACTGCTTCTTGTGGCGGCGTTTCCAGCGCATGTGGCGCTTCTTGCTGCCGACTTTGCGGCGGCGTCGAGGCTTGCCCACGTAGTGACCTCCCAATGAGTGGATTCGATGAACCGGTTCGTTTCAAGTGTTGTACAGGAAGGAGGGGTTTTTGTCAACGTTCCATTGCGCGCGGTTCCATTGCGCGCGGCCGCAGTTGTGCCCTCGTTCGGCCGTCGCCGTGCTGTTGTTTAGCCGTCGCCGCATACGGCGACGGTTATTATCGCGGCCGTGTGCGGCCGCGGCTAAACGCGCTGCGTCGGTAATCGTGGCCGCGGCTAAACGCGCTGCATCGGTAATCGCGGCCGCGGCTAAACTACGTCGAGCGCCGCATGGCGAACCGGCCGCCCGGCAGGGCTCGCACGAAACCCTTGAGTTCCAGCAGCGTCATCGCCCCCGACACCTTGGCCGGTGCCAGGCCCGAGCGCTGGATGAGCACGTCGAGGGCCAGCGGCTCGCTGTCCATCACTGCCACGAGGCGCGATTCGTCATCCGAGAGGGCGGCCTTCAGGCCCAGCGTCTGCTGGCGCGGGGCGGCCGGTCGGGGGCCTTCGCTCGCATCGTCGGCGCCCGGCCCAGCGCCTGCCGCCGGCTGCTCGGCTGGCGCGGCGATGCCGAGGTCCGGGAACTCGTCGAGCACGTCCGCGACGGACTCAACCAGTTTCGCCCCATCGCGGATAAGGCCGTGGACGCCTGCCGCGCCGGGGGCGTCCACGCGGTTGGGCACGGCGAAGACTTCCTTTCCGATCTCGGCCGCAAGGCGGGCCGTGATGAGCGACCCCGATTGCTTGCCGGCCTCGACGACGATGACGCCGAGGGCGAGTGCGGCGATGATGCGGTTGCGGCGGGGGAAGTTCTCGGGCGCCTCGTGCACGTCCATTGCAAACTCGCTCACCAGCGCCCCGCGTCCGACGACTGCCTCCGCGAGTTTTTTGTTCTCCGGCGGATACAGCCGCGAAAGGCCGTTGCCGAGGACCGCGATCGTGCGCCCCCCCGCCGCCAGCGCCGCCTGGTGCGCCGCCGAGTCTATGCCGCGCGCAAGGCCCGAGACGATCGTAAACCCCGCCCTCGCGAGGCCCGCCGCCAGCCGCTCCGCCTGGTCCTGCCAGTAGAGGCTACACTTGCGCATGCCGACGACGGCCATGGCCTGGGCGTCCTCCGGCACGAGCGTTCCCTTGACGTAAAGGACGGGCGGTGCGTCGGTCAGGTACGTGAGGGCGATGGGGTACTCCGGCTCGCCTCGGATGATGATGCGGACGCCGGCGGCCTCGGCCTTAGCCCACTCGGCCCGGGGGTCGGCGGCGGCGATGGCCTCGCGCATCTTGGCGGCGGAGTCGCGGCCGATGCCGCGGATCTCCGCGAGGGCCGCAGCGCTCGCTTCGGTCGCAGCGAGGGCCGAGCCGAAGTGCTCCGTCAGGGCGCCAAACAAACGCGGGCCGATGCCGGTCGTGAGGTGCAGCCGCAGCGCCGCAAGATGTTCGTCGTGGTCCATGCGCCCTTGCCCCCACTACAGGCTGACGATCATCGAGCGTTCGAGCCCCGAG
>JAPLMO010000258.1 GCA_026386995.1 Planctomycetota bacterium
CATTGCCGCCCAGCGAGGCGGCCGAGTCGGCCTGGGCCCGCCTGCACGTCGTGCCGGCGCTGATGGCCTACACGGCGTTCGGGTTCGCGTGCATCTACGGCTTGTTGTACCTGGTGGCGCGGCGTGGCCTGCGGCACCATCCGTACGGCGTCCTTTTAGACCGCCTGCCGCCCCTGGACCTCCTGGGGCACATGATGTGGCTGGCGCTGGTGGCGGGCTTCATCTTTATGACGATTGCGATTGCCACGGGGCCGCTGATGGCCGCCGCCGGCTATGCCAGCACCGAAGCAGTGGCCGCCAGCCCGAAGATCATGAGCAAGATCATCACGGGCGGCGTGGCGTGGGTCATTTATGCCGTGGCGATCCTGGGCCGACTGGTGGGCAAGTGGCAGGCCGGGCGGATTTCAGTCGTCGCCGTGGCGGGGTACGGCGTGGTCGTGGTGTTGCTGCTGGCCAGCGCGCTGCTATCGTAAGCATACGTTTAGCCGCGAATCGAAGTTAGCGCGGCGGGTGCGGAGACCCGCCGCGCGAAATGAGGTTGAACCGGTTCGAGCGATTCACAATGGCCGAACTTTCAGTCATCGGGCTGAACCACCACACCGCACCGGTCGAGGTGCGCGAACGCCTCGCCTTGCCGGGCGACCTGGTGGTCAGGCTGCTGCACACCATACACGCCGAGCCCGCCATGGAAGAAGCGATGGTCCTGGCCACCTGCAACCGCACGGAGTTGTACGGCATCGCGCGCGACGGCCACGACCCGCTGGCCTGCTTCCTGGACGTTGTCGGGCGCGTCAAGGGCGCCCCCGTTGCGGCCGACCCGGCGGTCTTCTACCGGCACGAGGGCCTGGCAGCCGCGCGGCACATCTTCCGCGTTGCCGCGTCGCTCGACTCGCAGATCGTCGGCGAGCACCAGATTTTGGGGCAGGTCAAGGACGCCTACCACCTGTCGTGCGAGGCCCGGACGGCCGGGTTCTTCCTGCACAAGCTGTTGCACTGGGCGTTTCGCGTGGGTAAGCGTGTGCAGATGGAGACCGACCTGGGCCGCGGCTCGGCCGGCATCGCCCCGGCGGCCGTCGAGCTGGCCCAGCAGATCTTTTCGAGCCTCTCGGGCAAGGCGGTCCTGCTCGTGGGCGCCGGCCAGACGGCCGAGGCCGCCGCGCGGGCACTTCTGCAACGCGGCGCCGCGCGGCTGGTTGTCGCCAACCGCACACTCGCCCGCGCACAGCAACTCGCGTACGACCTGGTGCACACGCAGGCCGGGACGAGCGAGGAAGAAGGCTGCCCCGACGAAATGGCCCCCTCCGGCACGGTTGTCTGCCCGGCCCTGATGGCGCTGGAGGTGCTTGAGGCGGAGGAAGCCAAAGAAGGGGTCAGGAGCCTTGACGGCGTAGGGCTCCAGACCCCTTCTTTGGCCCAGACCCCTTCTACGTCTTTGCCTTCCGCGGCGGCCACCGAGGCGATCTCCCTGGAAGACATCCCCAAGGCGCTGCCGGGCGTCGACCTGGTCATCTCTTCGACCGGCTCGCCCGAGTTGGTTCTGACGTACGACGCACTGGCCGACGGGCTGCGCCGCCGCCGGTCGCCCCTGTTTATCGTCGACATCGACGTGCCGCGCGACGTCGATGAGCGACTGGGCGACCTCGACAACGTGTTCCTCTACAATATAGACGACCTGGACCACCTTGTGGCCCGGAACGTCGACCGCCGCCGCCATGAGATTCCGCGGGCCGAGGCGATCGTCGAAGACGAACTCTGCGAGTTCAGCCGATGGCTGGCGTCGCTCCAGGTCACCCCGATGATCCGCCTCCTGAGGGAGCAACTCGATGCCCTCCAGCAGGCCCACATCGACCGCTACGGCAAACAGTTCAGCGACGCCGACCGCGAGCGGCTTAAGGCATTTACTCAGACGCTCTGCAACCAGATACTTCATAAGCCGACGACGTTCCTGAAGGAACTGTCGAAGGAGGGTTCGACCAGCGAGAGCCTTCAGATGGCGGATATCATCCGCCGCCTGTTCGGCCTTGACTCAAACAATGACGGGTAACCAGCGAGCACGAGAGGCAATGTACCGATGATCGGAATCTCAAAACTATATTGCGGCACGGTCGAACCGAGCGACGTCCTGCGCTACGGCGGCGACAGCAAACGCCTGCCCAGCCACCTCCTCCAGTTCTCGACCGACAAGAAGCCCGTCGTCGTCTGGAACTGCACGCGCCGCTGCAACTTAAAGTGCGTCCACTGCTACAGCCAGTCCGAGAACAAGGCGTACGAGGGCGAGTTGACGACCGGCGAGGGCCTCGCCATGCTCGAGGACCTCGCGCAGTTCGGCGTCCCCGTCACCCTCTTTTCCGGCGGCGAGCCGCTCGTACGGCAGGACCTCTTCACCCTTATCGAGCGCACCGTAAGGCTCGGTATGCGGGCGGTCATCTCCACCAACGGCACGCTGATTACCGAGGAGAAGGCCGAGCGCCTGAAGGCCTTCAACCTCAGTTACGTTGGCGTCTCGCTCGACGGCCTCAAGGACGTGAACGACCGTTTCCGCGGCGTCTCCGGGGCGTTCGAGAAGGCCCTCGCCGGCATCCGCAACTGCCAGAAGACGGGCATCAAGGTGGGCCTGCGCTTTACGATCACCAATCGCAACGCCTCCGAAGTGGACGGCATCTTCGACCTTATCCGCCAGGAGAACATCCCGCGCGTCTGCTTCTACCACCTCGTCTACGCGGGCCGCGGCAGCAAACTGATGAGCGAAGACCTCGACCACGAGGCCACACGCCGCGTCGTCGACCGCATCATCGACCGCACCGCCGAACTCCACCGCGAGGGACGCAAGGTCGAAGTCCTCACGGTCGACAACCACGCCGACGGGCCGTACCTGTACCAGCGGATGCTCCGCGAGAAAGACCCGCGCGCGGCTGACGTGCTCGCGCTTCTCCAGATGAACCGCGGCAACTCCTCGGGCGCAGGCATCGGCTGCGTCAGTTGGGACGGTGCGGTCCACGCCGACCAGTTCTGGCACCACGTGACGTTCGGCAACGTCCGCGAGCGGTCGTTCTCCGCAATCTGGACGGACCTCACGAACCCGCTCATGGCGAAACTCAAGGACAAGCGGCCCCACGTCAAGGGGCGCTGCGCCACGTGCCGGTTCCTGGACATCTGCGGCGGCAACTTCCGCGTCCGCGCCGAGGCCGCCACCGGCGACCTTTGGCAGCCCGACCCGGCCTGTTACCTGACGGACGAGGAGATTGCCGTCGCCGCCGACAAGCCCGACACCATCTGCCGCGAGTGAGACCGTGACCGAAACGACAAAACATCCCGCCCCCCAGCCCTACCTGCCGCGCCTCATCGCCTGGGAGGTCACCCGCTCCTGCCCACTGGCGTGCAAGCACTGCCGCGCCGCCGCACGCCTTGAGCCTTACCCCGGCGAACTTTCTACCGACCAGTGCCTGCGGGTCCTCTATAACATCGCCTCCTTCGCCAAGCCCACGATGATCCTCACGGGCGGCGAGCCGATGCTCCGCACCGACATCTACGATATCGCCGCGCACGCCCGCCGCCTGGGCCTGCCCGTGGTCATGGCGCCGTGCGGCAAGTTCGTCGATGACGAGGCGGTCGCGCGGATGAAGAAGGCCGGCATCCACTGCATCTCGATCTCGATCGACGGGGCAACCGCCGCCTCGCACGACGCCTTCCGCGGCATCAAGGGGGCGTTCGATTTCGCCATCCGCGCAAGCGAGGCGGCCAAGCGCGGCGGCCTCGACTTCCAGATCAACACCACCATCACCCAGCACAACCTGGCGGAACTGCCCGCCATCCTGGACCTCGCCGTCCGACTCGGGGCGACCGTCTTTAACCCGTTCCTCCTGGTGCCCACGGGGCGCGGCAAGGAACTGGCCGGCCAGGAAATATCGCCCGAGGACTACGAGCGGACGCTTCACTGGCTCGCCGGACAGGAAAGCCGCACCGACATCCGCATGCGCGTCACCTGCGCCCCGCACTACACCCGCGTTATACACCAGCGCCACTTGCTTGCCAAGAAGGGGTCTGGCGAAAAGGGGTCTGACCCCCTATCCGTTCAGGGGTCTGACCCCTTTTCGCCCCCGCGCGGCAAAGGGTGCCTGGGCGGCAAGGCCTTCGCGTTCATCTCGCACGTCGGCAAGGTCCAGATCTGCGGATTCCTGGAGACCGAGTGCGGCGATCTGAAGAAGGAAAACTTCGACTTCCGCAAAATATGGGAGACCTCATCGGTCTTTCTGGCCATGCGCGACGTCGACCGCTACCACGGCAAGTGCGGCCGGTGCGAGTACCGCCGCATCTGCGGCGGCTGCCGCGCCCGAGCCTTCGCCATGACCGACGACTACCTGGCCGAAGAGCCCTTCTGCATCTACCAGCCGCTTCGCTAAGGGCCGTTCACGGCCCTTTCCCCGCCGAAGGCGGGCTTAGCCTCGGCGTTTACGCCGAGGTAACGGACGGGCGAAAGGCTACTCTTCCTTTATCCTTTTCTCGGAGCCCGCTTGAGCGGGCTTCCCCTCCGGGCGTTCTTGCGTGGACAGGTCCTCTGAATTCTGTTATGCTCAGCCACGTCAAATGATGGGTGAACCTATGAGAATCGCGACCCTCGCCTTGCTCGTTCTTCTGCCGCTCTGCCTGGCCTCGTGCGGCCCGGCGCAGATGCCGCAGACGCTCCCCGCCGCTGACGCGAAGGCGCAGGCGCAGTCGGCGGAGATGCCGCAGACGTTCCTCGCCACCGACTCGAAGGCGTGGACGCAGTGGCTCGACAGCAAGACCGACCACGGCAGTTTCTCCCGCTTCGAGGTCCGTGATATCCTGAAGTTCCTCGCCGGCCCCGCCGACCTCGCCATCGAGGAGTCGCCCGCTCTCGACCGGGAGGTCCAGCACATCGACCTTGCGGCACTTTCTGTGCGGCAGGCCCTCTGGAAGGTCTCCAGCGAGTACGGCGTCAAGATCGCCTGGGCCGTGACGCACGAGCCGCGCACGTTCATGGACGCCCTTGAGACCGAGTCTCGCCGCGATGGGCCTGGCGGCGTCACGACACTCACCGAAGTCATGCAGGGCGACCCCGAGGAGTACCGGAGGCTGAAGGCCGAAAAGAAGATTTACCGCGAAGAGGTCCAGGGCGATACGCTCTACTACGCTGTCGAGAACGTCCTTTGCCTGCCGTTCGCCAACGGCGCATCGGCCATGGTCACGATGGTCGAGCGGTACAAGACCCCCGCGCCGAAGTCGCCATGACCGACGATTACCTGGCCGAAGAGCCCTTCTGTATCTACCAGCCGCGATAGCGTGGCCGCGATCATGTAGGGTGGTCGCCTGGGCGACCACCAATGGAAGATGCATGTGCTACTGCACGTTAGAGCACTTTAAGATTGCGTGCATACACTACCCCTTGGCGCGGCGGGTACGGAGACCCGCCGCACGAATCCTGCCCAAGTGGCGCTGCAGTATTACCCACGTACTCGTCCACGGAGCGGTACATCTGCCGGAACAGTTGCTGATCGTCAGCCAGAAGCACTCGAATCGCCCTGGCTCATTCCCCCAGGGCATGCCTTTTCCGGCACCAGCGGCACCCGCAAGGCAACGGTGGTTCCTTTGCCCGGCTCGGACTGGATTGTGAGGCTTCCGCCCAGGTAGTCGAGGCGTTCGCGTACGTCGAAGAGGCCGAAGCCTCCGCCCGCATCGCGAATCGAGAGGGCTTTCTTGGTGTCGAACCCCACGCCGTCGTCCTGAACCTCGACGAGGACCGTCTCGCCATCGCGACCGACGGAAACGCCCACGCTCAGGGCCTGGGCGTGCTTGACGACGTTCTGGAGGACCTCGCGGACGCCCCGGAACAGGACCACCCGCACGTCGTTCGTCATGGGCTTGGGAAGGTCGTCGGTCCGAAAAGAAGTAGCCAGGCCGTGGGCCCCCTGGATGCGGTCCAAGAGCGACTCGACGGCCGGATCGAAGCCCAGTTCGTACAGGGCCACCGGGCTGAGGTCAAACAGCAGCGTCCGCATGTCGTGGATCGACTGCGCCACGAGGTCCCCGGCTTCGCGCAAGACGGGCGCCAGGCATGACGCCGGTTTCTGCCGGGCCAGACCATCGAGTTTCATCACGACCAGCGCGAGGTTCTGGAGCACGTTGTCGTGCAGGCCGGCGGCGATGCGGCGGCGCTCTTGCTCCTCGACCACGGCCAGTTTCGCCCCCAGCGACCGCAGGCGCTGCCGGTGAGCCTTCACCTGGTCCTCGGCCCGCTTGCGATCGGCGATTTCCAGCCGTAGCGTTTCGTTGGCCTCCTGCAATTCGCGGGTTTGTTCCGCCACGGCGCTTTCCAGATCTTCGGCGTAGCGGCGCAAGCGTGCGTGGAATGCCCGGTGCACGTGACGCACGATCTCATCGGGGTCGCCCGCTTTCTCCACATAGGCGAAGGCGCCAAGATTCACGGCATCCCTGGCGGACTCGTAGGAGTCGTACCCGGTGTTGATGACGACCCGAATGTCATCCGCGACGGCGCGAAGCCGGGCCAGCAGTTGCTCTTCGGGGAGGTCGGGCAATCGCAGGTCCACCACCGCCACGGCGAATCCGCCACGCTCGAGGTGCTTGAGGGCCTCCGACGCGGTGGAGCAGCCGGTGACCTCAAATCCCTCTGCCCGCATGATGGCGGTGAGCGTTCGCAGTTGGGCCTCGTCGTCCTCGACGATCAGCAGCCGCGACCGTTCCTGGGACTGCTTTCCGCTTTTCAC
>JAPLMO010000182.1 GCA_026386995.1 Planctomycetota bacterium
GGCCATGTACCGAGGTTGTGGCGACGACGCCGTTCTCGGATACCCTACCCTGTGCCTTCGGGCATGAATAGCAGACGGACACCCACACCCCGTCTACTTCCGTGAGCCGAACCCTTGACGGCGGGCCTCATAGCAGACTGAGGGGTTACGCAGTGTCCTGTACAAGGAAGATCGCCAAGTAAAGCGTAACCAAGTACGTCTTGCGTAAACGCCCCTCGACCGCGTATGAATAGGCGGAAGGATTTTCGCTGTATGCGCCCATTCTCGCCTCATTGGCTTGCGGTGGCTGTCGCGCTGGCGGCCAGTGCTACGGTTCTCTGGTCCGCCGAGGCCCCGAAAACCCTTACGCCGCAGGAGCAGCAGTGCGCGACGGCCTTGGTGAAGATCGCACTTGGCAGCGACTGCGCCGCGGCGATGAAGGCCATCCAGGACCTCAAGGCGATGGGCGACCAGGCCAAGCCGCGCTTGGCGAACGCCGTGCGCGACCGTCTGGTGCGCGACCGCGACGTCGTCCTGGCCGCCATTCGCCGCATCGGCGACGTCGCCCAGGCGAAGGCGATGGAAGAGGAGATGACGGCGCTCCGGAAGGCCGCCCGCGCAAACATCGAGAAACTTGCGAAGGACGACACGCTGCGCATCGCCCACGAGAACTACGATAAACTGACGAAGAGGAACGCCTTGTTCAAGGAGTTGGTCGCGGCCCGCGAGGCCATCTGCTCGGCGATGGCCCGGCGGGGCGAACTCATGGCCGTTTGGCAGGAAGTCGGCCAGGCCAACGAGGGCCGCCTTGCCCCCGCGGCCGAAGAGAAACTCAAGACCGCCGCCGAGGCCGCCCTCGGCATGACCGTTGAGACGATGCGGGCCGTCCCGGAATACGAGGATGGCAAGGAACCCGCCGACCCCGGCCAGTGGAACCTCTGGTTCCTGCGGGCCTGCCGCCGCATCGACGCGTACAACGCCAGGCAGACGGCTGTGACGGAGGCCGGCGAACTGGAGAACATCACCCTCCTGAACGCCTACCGCGAGGCCCTGGGCATCCTGCCGGTGGAGATAGATGCACGGCTCCAGCAGAGCGCCCGGCGGCACTCCAAGGAGATGGCCGACATGGGCTACTTCGCGCACGAGTCGCCGACCGTCTCCGAGAAGACCCACGCTCAGCGGATGGAGAACGCCGGCTACACGACCGGCGGCTACAGCGAGAACATTGCCTACGGCACGCACACCGGCAAGGGCGCCTTCTGGATGTGGTTCGACTCGCCGCCGCACCACAAGAACATGGTTCACGCGGAGAGCACGGCCATCGGCGTCGGTCGCTGGGGTGCCAAGTGGACGCAGAACTTCGGGACTGCCAAGCGGCTGATGCTCGTCGAAGAGGCCGAGCGCGCCAAGGCGACCGTGCAGGGCACGGTCCTGCCGCCGCAGGGCGGCAAGTGAGGCGGCCTACAAGGTGAACGTATCGCCTGCCGCTGGAATGTAAACGTTCGGGCATCCCGCGCCGGTCATGAGGGCCTTCATCGCTTCCGCTTGCTGTGCCTCGCCGTGAACGACGAACGCCGCGCGCAGGCCCTTGGCGAGCGGCGTAAGCAGCCGCCTGAAATCGTCCGCGTCGGCGTGGGCCGAGAAACCCTCGAGCATCTCAACGCGGCAGCGGCGCGTGTAGGCGTCGCCGAAGATCACGAGGTCGCGCCGGCCCTCGGCGATCCGCCGCCCCAGCGTGTTTTCGGCCTGGTAGCCGACCAGGACCACGGTGCTGCGCTCGTCGCCGACGTTGTGCGCCAGGTGATGCAGGATGCGGCCGTTTTCGCACATCCCGGACGACGCGATGATGACGCACGGGTCGCGCCGGTCGTTGAGGCGCTTGGAGTCTTCCACAGCGGTCACGTAGGTCACCAGGCCGCGCCCGAAAATGTCTCCTTCCTGGTGCCAGAACGCCTTTGCCTCGGCGTCGTAGCACTCCGTGTGTTTGCGAAACACCTCGGTGACGGCCGCGCTCAGGGGGCTGTCAACGAAGACGGGCGGCGGGTCCAGCAGGCCCTCGGCCACGGCCTACTGAAGGTAATACGCGATCATCTGGGTGCGCCCGACGCTGAAGGCGGGGATGATCGTCTTGCCGCCGGCCGCGCTCGTTTCCTTGATGATAGCGACCAGCCGCTCTTTCATCCGCGCGGTGTCGTCGTTCCGGCGGTCGGCGTAGGTGCACTCGGTGATCAGGTAGTCCGCCTGGGGCAGGGGACACGTGGGGTCCCTCAGGATGGCCGCCCCGAACCGTCCGAGGTCTCCCGTGTAGAGCAGCCGCACGGGCGGCGGTCCGGCGATCTCAAGCAGCACGACGGCCGAGCCGAGGATGTGCCCGGCCTCCATAAACGTTGCGGTGAGGCCGTCGATGATCGGCGTCGGCCGCCCGTAAGCCACGCCCGAGCATTGCGCGGCGACGGCCGGGATGTCGGCCGCCGTGTAGTAAGGCTCGATCGGTTCCTGGGGGTGTTTCTTGTTCCAGAAGCGGGCGTCTTCCTCCTGGATGTGGGCCGAGTCTGCCAGCATCACCCTGGCCAGGTCGCACGTGGCCGACGTGGCGATGATCCGTCCGCGGAAACCGTGGTGCGCGAGGCCCGGGATGTTGCCGCTGTGGTCGATGTGCGCGTGCGAGAGGACCACGGCCCGCAACTGGTTCGGCGGAAGGGGAAACGTCTCGTTTTGTTCGCGGGCGAGCCGGCGGGCGCCTTGGAACAGGCCGCAGTCCAGCGCCACCGGACCGGCGGCGGTATCCAGAACATGCATGGAGCCCGTGACGGTCTTTGCGGCGCCGTGGAAGAGAAGTTTAGCCACCCGTAGTCCCCTTTAGAGGCTGTTTCAGAACCGGCTTTCAGCGCATGCTCGCGCGGCGGGCAGTCTTGCCCGCCGCGCAAAGACTGGTTTGTATGCGCGGTGGGCAAGACTGCCCACCGCGCGACACTCGGTTCTGAAACAGTTTCTTAGTGAACTACGGTTGCGTTTTGCCCGCCTCGGCCTGTTTTCTGGCAAGGGCCGCACGCCACTCGGTGGCGTTATAGTCGTGGTCCTCGCCCAGCATCTTCTGAAGGGCATCGTGGACGGCTGGGCGCGGCACGTATTCGATGATGGTCCTGTACATGGTCACCCGCGGGTTCTTATAGATTACGCCCGTTCCGACCGGAATAGACCCGACCTGGATATCCCAGCCGACGGCACCGTTTACGACCACCGGCCTGGCGCGGGCGACGTAAGGGACGATGGTGCCGGAGAAGAAGTACGAGCCGGTGTCGGCCGGGCGGCCGGTGTCGGGCGCCTTTATGACCTTCGTCTCGGGCGTCCTGAGGTGGGCGATCAGGGCCGGGACTGCCCGCAGGTCTCCGATTTCTCCGAGGGCCGATGCGGCCCGCTCAAGCGCCTTCGGCGAGCCGTTCAGGGCGTTGGTCAGTTGCGTGAGGCCGCGGCTGCCGTCGCGCGAGGCCAGGGCCGAGACGGCGGCCCGGCGGACCTCCTCGGACTCATCCGTCAGGACAAACTTCGCCAGGAGCCGGGCGGACTCTTCGCCCGGAATCCCCGCGAGGACCAGGCAGGCCAGGCACCGCGTGTTGTCGTTGCCCGTTGCCAGGATGCGGGCGATCGGCTCGGCTGCCGCCGGGTCGCGGATCTGCAACAGTTCCAGCCGTCCCACGGCCCACGTCGCGGGGTCGTTGCCGAGGAGGTGTTGCGAGAAGATCTCCTGGATCTCGCGCGCAAGTGCCCCGCGCCGCTGCGCCAGGGCCGGGTCTTCCGGCGCAACCGCTGGCACTGGCGCTGCGGCCGCGGGCGAGGCCGCCGCTTTCTCCGCCGCCTGCACCCACTGCATGTTGCGCTTGACGTAGCCGAGCGCGGTCCGCGCCTCGGCGCACTCGGGGTCGCGGACGATCGCTTCCTGCCAGTGCTTCTGGGCGCGGTCCGACAGGCCGTGCGCCTGGCACCACTTTGCCAGGTCGACGTGCGCGGCAGCGGTGTCGGACATGGAGATGAGGCGGCTGGTGTACTGGCGTTCGGCCTGGATGGCGTCATCGGCGGCCAAAAGGGCGCCGGCCAGCAGAACGCAGGCAACCGCGGCTAACATGGGGCACACCGTAACCGCCTCCAGAAATGTCGCTCCACTATAATATACGGCCTGTCGGCCGTGGTTACTCACTGAAATCCTGCCCGCAGCGTAGTGCGTCAGTCTGCGGCTGTGGCACGGCTGGCATGTCCAGCCGTGGCGGAACGCCCGCGCCCTTTCCCCCCGCGGGACAAGCCAGCCGTGCCACGCCCGCTCTAACTAACGCAGTACCCTGCAGCGCAAAGCGATGCGCGGCCCGTAAAGGCGCCGCGCATCGCCATGGAAACAGGTCGTCTGTCTGGTCGGGACAACGACCCGTCCGTCAAGGACTAGTACTCCGTAACAGTTATATTACAGGGTACAGCCTTTTCAGTTTGATTCGGGCGTCGGCGGCCGTGAATCGCCAGTCGATGCCCGTCTTCTTATCGTTTCTCGAACGTTCCCACGGCGTGATTCTGGCGGCCAGTTGATCGCGGCTGTCAAAGTAATCGTCCATGCATTGGCGGCTCAGCGCGCTCAGTTCTATCTCGGCC
>JAPLMO010000409.1 GCA_026386995.1 Planctomycetota bacterium
ATCTCCTCGATGGGCGTGCCTTCGTAGCCGCCGGCGCCGAGGCTGTTGTAGCCGCCCAGCATTATCAGGCCGCGCCCCTCGGAGATGACGGCCTTCAGGTTCTCCATCTGCTTGGCGGAGAAGTAACTGCGGTCGACGTCGCCGACGACGAAGACGTCGAACTTGCGGAGGTCCTCGACCGTCTGCGGAAAGCCCGAAAGCGACAAACCCGTCAGGCTGCCCGACTGGAGGAACTCGCCGCGCTTCACCTGCACCAGCGAAAGGACTTCGACGTTCGGGTCGGTCTCAAGGAGGCTCTTGAGAGGCTTATACTCCGGCCGCACGACGCCCTCGATGTAGAAGACGCGAATCTTGGGGTCGGTCACGAGGATGTGCAAGGGGCGATCGTTGTTTTCGGTCCGCCTCTCGGCCGGGTCGGGCGGGATGCGCACCAGGTACGTGTGCCGCCCGAGCGTCGAGGGCGTGACCGAGAGCGTGGCGGTCTGGACGCCCGCGCGGTCGTCGAGGCGCAGGGGCTCGGAGGCCACCAGTTTGTCGCCTTCCTTCAGTTGGACCTCGACGCTACGGTCCGAGAGGCCGATACTCTTGACGTCGACGGTGATCTTGGCGAGGTTGTTGACGACGGTCTCTTCCGGGGCGCGGACGTTCTCGATGCTGATGTCTTGGAAGCCGCTCTGGGCCGAGAGGTCGGTGCCGACGCCGACGGCGTAGATGTGCGGCGGGCCGAGGGCGACGATGTCGTCGGTCACGTTGCCGCCCGCGTTGTGCAGGCCGTCGGTCATGATGATGAGGCCAGTGGTCTCGGCCTTGTTGGCGACGGCCAGGACATCCTTGACGGCGCGCGTCAGGTTGGTGGCGTCGCCCTTGGGCTCGGGCCATGCGCCCGGCTGGGCCTCGTGGGCGCGGGTGTCGAACCAGAAGAATTTGACGTCGAAGGCGGCCTGGAGACGCTTCAGGTACTCATCGATCTGGCGGGTGGCCAGGCCCATGCGGTTGGGCATGTTGGGGTAGTCGCTGACCGACATCGACTTGGAGGCGTCGACAAGAGATACAGGTCGGTCCGCCGCTCCTGGCGTTCCTCGAAACTCAGGAGCGGCTTGAAGATCAGGAGCACCAACAGCAGGATCGCCACGATCCGCAGCGCCAGCAGCAGCGCCATCGGCAGGCGCCCCACGTAGGCGAACACGCGCAGGTAGAAGAACAGGACCCACACGGCGCACGTCAGGGTCACCAGGATCATGAGGGCCAACTGGGTCGAAGCCTCGTCGCTACGGCCGGCGGCCAGCGTCATAGGCGCCAGCATCCCCGCCAGGGCGAAGCCCACCAGGACCTGCCACCACGGGAGGATGGGTTCGGTGTCGGCCGCCTGCGGGGCGCCACCCGTGCCGGGGGGCGAGTCGGAGGGTTCGTCCCGCCGCGTCAGCCATCCGACCAGTGCCAGCAGCGGCGGCAGGAGAAGCAGCGGCGCCAGGCGCCAGGAGCGCGTCACCAGCACCCAGTGGACCAGCAGGCCCCAGAAAACGAGCGTGCCGACGAGCATGACCGCCCATGCGGTCATCGTCAGGCCGTCGCCCCAGAAGGTCAGCCGTGTTTCACTGAGGGCCAGCATTATGTCAATGATCCTAACGTCCTGGCCGAGGTTGACACCAGAAAAGAGATATTCTTCCGTCACCGTCGCCTGGGGCCGGGACCTTCGGCGGCCAGGACGGCCCGCCATCGCTCCGCCAGGCCCCCGGTGTCGAAACCGTAGGCATCTTTCATGGCGGCGTCCTGCGCCTTGCCGTCCTTCAGAAGCGTGATGAACTTTTTGAACTTCGCCTTTCCGGCCTGCTGGAGACAGTCAACCAGCGTAAAGGCCATGGAATACTCCTGAATTTTAAGGTCGTCGCCCGTCTTGGCTTCCAGCAACTTCTTGGGCGAGACTCCCGTACGGGCCGCCGCCAGGGCGGGGGCCGTCTTCGGGGTCCGCAGGTTCGAGTCGTTCACGACGGTCATGTACTCGGCCAGGCCTTCGTGGAGCCAGAGCGGCAGTTCCACAGGGCGATGGAACAGTTGGAAGAAGGCGTGCGTGCCCTCGTGGGCGAAGAGTTCCTGCAGGCGCTTCGGCTCGCGCTCATCCAGCGGGATGCAGATGTGGACGCACTCGGGCATCCCTTGCTCGTAGTGCTCCCAGGCGAAGAACGCGCCGGCATTGGCGGCGCTGTTCTCGTCAAACTGCCGCGCGAACTTCTGGAACTGCGGCCGCGAGCGGAAGATGATGAGGATGCACTTGCCGTCCCAGACGCGTTCCTTCGGCTCGATGCCGAACTGGGCGCCGAGGCTGGCGTAGAGCGCCTCGCTCCACTTCATGAACTGTGCGGTCATGGGGGCGTCGGCGTCGCTGAACACCAGGTAGTGCGGCGTTTCGGTCAGGCGCAACTTCGTGCCGAGGTTCTCGTTGATGGCGTCCAGGCGCTTCTTCTGCTGTGTGGTGATGGCTTCCTGGTTGAATGTGCCGTCCGCGTTGCGGTAGTTGCGGGGCAGGTAGAATGCTTCCATGCCGGCCTTGCCTGCCTTGACGAGGCTCTTGAGGGTCTTGGCGGCCGCGGGCTTGTCGGCGGGGGCCTGGTCCGGCGTGCTCGGACTCGTTGCGGCGGGGGACGGCGCTATGGACCCGGGGTTGGCAAATAGCGCCCCCGCCCCCAAGGCGGGCCAGGCGATACACCCGGCGGCAATCGCCGCCACGGTCGCCGCGAACAAACCTTGCCGCCACGGCAGTGACTTGGACCTTGCGTGCATATACGCTCCCGAAAAGGCTGCGACTTGGCGCCTACAAAGCGTCAGTCGCCGTAGACGCCTGCCGCGCTACGCGCGGAATCTCATCGATCAGACGCGCGGGCATCCGCACCCGCGTCACAATCTGACCGTCTTCCACTTCCTGCGACAGCACGATCGCGTGCTGCTGGATCCACGCCAGCAACCGCCCGTTGCCAGCCGCTGAGCGGATGACGGTCTCCTGCATCGCCCCGGCGAGGCGCTCCGTAACTTCCCGCGTCAGTTCTTCCAGGCCCTGGCCGGTCTTGGCGCTTACGGCCACCGACCCCGGCCGCGCGCGGCTGACAATGTCCAGCCGGATCGGGTCTTCCACGAGATCCGCCTTGTTCAGGACCACCAGTTGCGGCGTGTCCTTGCAGCCGATTTCCGCCAGCACTTTTTCGACGGCCTCCAGATCGGCCTGCACGTGCTCGGTCGAGACGTCCACGACGTGCAGCAGGAGGTTCGCGTGGACCGCCTCCTCCAGCGTCGCCTTGAACGAAGCCACCAGGTGGTGAGGCAGGTCGCGGATGAACCCGACCGTGTCCGACAAGAGGGCCGTCAGGCCGTGCGGCAGCCGCCAGCCACGAGTCCGCGTGTCGAGCGTCGCGAACAGTTTGTCCTCAACGTAGGCGTCCGACCCGGTGAGGGCATTCAGGAGGCTCGACTTGCCGGCGTTGGTGTAGCCCACGAGGCCGACGGTCAGTTGGTTGCCGCGGGCCAGGACCTCGCGTTCCTTGCGGGCGTCGACGGTGCGGAGTTTCTCCTTGAGTTCCTGGATGCGGTTCCTTGCCAGACGGCGGTCGCTCTCCAACTGCGTTTCGCCTGGGCCGCGCGTTGCAATGCCGCCGCCGCCCTCCATCCGCGAGAGGTGACCCCACATCTGCTTGAGGCGGGGCAGGGTGTATTCCAATTGCGCGAGTTCAACCTGAAGTTTGGCTTCGAGCGTGCGTGCGCGCGAGGCGAAGATGTCCAGGATGAGTTCGCTGCGGTCGATGGTCTTGATGTCGATGGCCTTCTCGAGGTTCCGCACCTGGGCGGGCGTCAGGTTGTTGCCGAAGATGACGACGTGGGCGCCCTTGCTTTCGGCGAGGGCCTTGAGTTCCTCAACTTTGCCGCTGCCTACGTACGTGCTCGGGTGTATGGAGGTTCGCCGCTGCGTCATCGTCGCAACGACTTCCACGCCGGCCGTGTCGGCCAGGCGCCAGAGTTCCTCCAACTGGTCACGATGGCCGTCAGGATCATCGTCGGCATGCGTGATGACTTCCACCAGGACGGCGCGTTCGCGGGCGACGCTACGACGGGTTTTCTTGAGTTCTTTCACTGGCTTGGTTTGCGCCCTCCTTCTAATTGTTCGTCAAGACTGAAACTGTGAGTGGCACGAGCGCGGCGGGCAGTCTTGCCCGCCGCGCACACCGTAAGGCGCCTCGGCAACCTTTCTACTCTATTATAAACGGCATAACGGCCCGGTCAATTCGACCAAATCCGGATGGACCGTCGCGAAAACCGTTTGACACCCCCGCCCCCCAGGGGTACGCTCTTAACCACTCAAGTCTATCCGGTGCCGGTAAAAGTTTCGGACCCACAAAGGGGACCTTATGATGACCGAGCCGAGTTACGGCATCCAGTGCCCGGCCTGCAAGTTCGCGTTCAAGGTCAAGCCCGAGTGGGCCGGCCGCACGGGCCGCTGCCCGCAGTGCAAGGGCCCGATCGTGATTCCTTCGCCGCCGGCGGCTCCGGGGGCTGCGCCGATCGTCGCCGCCGCGCCGGACGCGCGGCCGAGCGGTTCCCCGCCCACCGTGCAGGCGACCGCGGGCGCGGCGCAGATGGACCTCAGTTCGCTGCGGTCGCCCAACGAGTCGCTCCTGCGGACCGTCTGCCTTGTCTTCGCCATCGTGATCTATCTCGTGCTGCTGCTGACGATCGTCGGGATCTTATACTTCGGCATCATCGTGGCGGCCAGTTGGATCGGCCTCGCCATTCATCTCTGCCACGTGCGGGGCAACGGCATCAAGGTCGGCCGCGACCAGTTGCCGCAGGTGTACGCATCGGTCTGCCGCGCCGCCAAGGCGCTGGGCCTGGCCGAAGTGCCCGACGTCTATGTCATCCAGGAAGGGGGCGTGTTGAACGCGTTCGCAACGAAGTGGGCGTTCCGCAACTACATCGTGCTCTACTCGGACCTCGTTGACGCCTGCGGCGACGACTCGGGCGAACTCGACATGGTCGTAGCCCACGAGATGGGGCACCTGGCCCTCAAGCACATCACCTGGCACTGGATTCTGCTGCCGGCGATGATGGTGCCCTTCCTGTCGCAGGCGTACTCGCGGGCGTGCGAGTACAGCGCCGACCGTTGCGGCTGGACCGGCTGCCGCAACAAGCAGGCCGCGATGCGGGGCCTGGTGATTCTGGCCGCCGGCGGACACTGCGGCCGCATGGCCAGCCTGGAGGCGTTCCTGAAGCAGCGGCACGAGGTGGACGGGTTCTGGCAGATCGTCGTGGGTCTGTTCTCGACGCACCCGTGGCTGACGCACCGCGTCGAGGCCGTCAGCCAGATGGCGCCTTCGCAGCCGCAGGCCTGAGGCCCTCGGCCCGCTCCGCTAAGGGAGAAACCCATGGCCCAAAACCCCGATCTTCAGGCCGGCGCCCCGGATGCTTTCGCCCGGCATCCGAAGGAAACGACAAGGTTCTACGTCTGCCTGGCCTTCTCGGCGGTCGTGTACGCGCTGGCGGCGGCCGGCTTGGCCCTGCTGGCCCTCCGTGTGCCGCTGGCGCTTATTCCCCTGGTACTCGTCGTTGCGGGCATTTATCTGATGGTGGTCATTGGCGAGGCGTTCTTCGCTGCGCACGTGCGCGGCAACGGCCTGAAGGTGAGCGGGGCGCAACTGCCGCACGTGTATGCCTCCGCGAACCATGCGGCCGAGGTCTTGGGCATCCCGATGCCCGAGGTGTACGTCGTGCAGTTCGGCCGCGTGCGCGAGGCATTCGTCAGGCTCTTCGTGCGGTCGCGCATCTGCGTCCTTTCGAGCGCCCTGGTTGAGGATTGCGGCAACGGGCCGGAACTGGACATGGCCGTCGGTGCGGAACTGGCGCGCTTCAAGTTCCATCACATCGCGTGGCGGTTCTGGGTCTTCCCGGCCATGGTCCTTCCGATCATCTATCCCGCCTATCGCCGCGCGACGCAGTACACGGCCGACCGTTGCGGCTCGCAGGTCTGCGGCGACTGGCAGGCCGCGCGCCGAACACTCCTTATCCTCGCCGCCGGCGGCCGGCAGGGACGCAAGGTCAACCCGGACGTTTACGCCGGCCAGGTAGCGGCGTGCGGTGGATTCTGGATGACCCTGAGGCACCTGCTGAGCGGGCATCCGGCCCTGTCGTGGCGGGTATCGGAACTCCTTCAGACCGTGCCCGAGATGCAGAATGCGGCCCCCGTGCCGCAGCGGAGCATCCTGGCGACCGTCCTCTGCCTATTCGTTCCGGGCGGCGTGACGCAGATTCGCCTGGCGGGCGGTGGACTGGGCGGTCTTCTGGTCATTGTGGTGATCGTCTCGATGCTCGTCGGGATCATGATGCCCGCGATATACATGGCGGCCCAGCAGGCTCAGCAAGTGGCGACGGTTGCCAACACGCATAATCTGTACCTTGCCCTGCGGCAGTACTGCGACGAGCACGCCGGTCGCCTGCCGCCGGACAGCATGGCGCTGGTCAGGGAAGCCGGATTATCGAGTAACCTTCTGGACACTCCGGACGGACGGCGAATCTTATATCTGCCGGAGGTGGTCGGGGTGAGAACGCGAATGGCGGGCTCGTCGGCGCCGGAATCCATGCCGCATCTCGACGCCCTGCCGCCCGATACGCTGGTCTTCTTTGTTCCGCCTCGTGGCGCCGAAAGGGTCCTGGTGGTCAGCGCGGATGGCGTGACGAGCGAGGTGTCGCAGGATAAGTTCAAGGCCATGCTGCGGCGAAGCGAGGAGATACTCTTCAAGGCGATGCCCGGACGCCCGTAAACCCTGTCTGTGTTTGCGCGGCGGGCCTTCGGACGTGCTTAACTTTGTCATTCTGAGGCCCCGTTTACGGGGCCGAAGAATCTCGCCGTTCGGACGGCCGAGATTCTTCGCTCGCTCTCGCTC
>JAPLMO010000106.1 GCA_026386995.1 Planctomycetota bacterium
CACGCACTTCCCGGCCCGTTTGCAGGGCAACCATCGCAGGATGCGTCTGGCCGGGGAAATCGGAGCCATCTTCGTGAGTCGCACGCCACCGCGGGTCTATCGAAGTGAGGCCCTGCATCTCGTCAAGCGTCAATCCCAGAATTCGCTCGGCAGCAGGATTGGCAGAGATTATCTTGCCGTCTGCGGACTGGTAGACCACTCCTTGCGCCATCGTCTGGAACAGTATCCGGTACTTCTCCTCGCTCTCCCGCAGCGCCGCGGCAGCATGGAACTTCTCCTTGTAGAAAAGCACGCTCTGGTGCCGCCAGGCCGCGCCCAGGGCCGCGCCCGCGCCGAGCAGGAGGGCGCCGACCAGTACGATCACGATCCACAAACGCTCCCTCGCCGGGGCGTGCACTTCCGAGGCGTCCATGCGGGCGACCAGGAACCACGGCGAGTCGGGAACCGCGCGAACGGCGGCCACCACCGCCACGCCCCGGTAGTCCGTCCCTTCAACAATCCCTTCCTGCCCGAGCGCCGCCATGACCGCCGGCTGCTCTTTTCTCGTCAGCGGAGCGTGCAGCACGAGGGCCGTGTTCTTTTGGAACCGGAGTTCGTTCAGGAACAGCGCATCGGCGCCGTCGCGGCGGACGAGCAGGGTCTCGGCCGTCGGGCTGGGCGTGGGCCAGCGGCTGATGAAGGGGTATAGGTAGGCCGCGGGGTCGATCTGTATGGCGAGAACGCCCAGGGGCCGGTTGCCGTCCTCTTCGTCGAGGATAGGGACCAGGATCGTCAGGTGTATGGGGCCGTCGGGCGCACCGCGGTGGAAATCCAGGAACGTGATCTTTCCAGAACGCAGGGTTTCGGCGGCATCGCGCGGCAGGTGAGGAGCGAGCGGCTCGGGTGTATCGGGCACCTGCATCCGCACGACGTCGCGCGCGTCCAGCAGAAAGACCCGGCCATACGACAAGCCCGCCTGGAATTGCCCCAGCCAACTGCGCAGTTGGCTTTGGGCCTCCGCATCGTCCGGTTTGCCAAAGTGGCGGCGGACCAGGGCGGAAAAGGCGGCGTTCTTGAAAAAGACGGCGGCGTCCCCCATGCGATCTCTTCGCCAGTCCACCAACTCATCCGTTTTCAGTTCCGCGATGGCCAGTAGTTGGCGTTCCACCTCGGTGCAGTGATGCTGCTCGTAGCCGTGGTAATAGATATAGCCCACGGCGACGATGCCCGCCGCCAGCAGCGTGAACACCACCAGCAGGTGCCACGGGAACCTTGGGCTATTCGCTCGAGAACCCATCCGTCGCTCCCCCCGGAGCATGGTGTTGGGCCGGGTGGCCCACATTCCGGCGGTGGTCCGCAATGTTCGGCCACGGCCAGGAACAACAGGGTAATCTGTCAGCGCAACAGGCGGTGCCAAGATGTGCGCTCGCAGATGTGCGCTCGCACACACCGCCAGAATACGTAACCGTTCACGGAATTGTACTGAAATATCTCGCGGGCGGAAAAGAAAAATAGTTCCAGAATTGTCTGGCGCGATGGCGTTTGTCAGGGTGCGCCATGGCATAGGTCCGGCCGGGGAAACTGTTGATCATCCTGCCAACGCCGGAAAGCGGCGCTTCGATCGGGAATGGCACCAGGATGTCGCCCTGGAACGACGCCGGTTGCTGGTCCCTGGCAACGACGCTGTAGTTCCACAGCCCGTTGAGATTCAGCCAATCCTTGCGGACCAGTTGCGGCCGCGGGTATTCCGGAAGCGATTTGTCCGGCGAGACGTCCTTCGCCCAGCGCGTCACCGGGAATTGGCCGGGCACCGGCTTCCAGTCCGTGGCGACCGCGTGGCTCGCCAGTCACAGGGCAGTGAACAGGAGAATGATCTTCTTCATCTTGTCGCCTTTGTTGGGCAGCGATCCCCGGCGTTTTCCATGCTCCCCCAACCAGCCTGTCAGGACTAAGTCTGTGGGTGCCACGGCTGCGTAGTTTGCAGCCGTGGTCGTCGTCGGGACGCACGGCTGCAAACTGCGCAGCCGTGGCACCCACATAATTAAAGTTGACGCACTACCACTACTTCTCCGTCATCATCTTGGCGAGCAGCGGGCTCATGGCCTGGGCCCAGATCTCGTAGCCTTTCCGGGTCAGGTGCACGGCGTCGCTCAGCACGCCCTCCTGGATGTTGCCGTCCTTGTCAAGAAGCCCGGCGCCGACGTCGAGATAGCGGATTATCCTCTTATCATCCAACTTGGCCACGATGGCATTGACGGCTTTCGTCTTCTCCAGCGTCATGTCCCTCTTTGGGAACACCCCCAACAGCAGAATCCTGCTTCGAGGGCAACCCGTCCTGAGGGCCTTCACGACGGCCGTAATCCCGACGGCCATTTCCTCGGCCGTGTTCATGCCCGCGTTGTTCGTTCCGATCAAGAGCACGATCACCCTGGGGGACGTCCCGATCAACTCGCCGTTTTGCAGCCGCCACAGCACATTCTCACAGCGGTCACCGCCAATCCCGAAGTTCACGGGATTGTACTTGCCGAAATACTTTCCGAACAGGTCTCCCGGCCACCCATCCGTGATGGAATCGCCCAGGAAACAAAGATCGAACTTCTTGTTCTTGGTCTGCTCGACGTAACTCGCATGCTTGCGCCCGAACCACTTGACGCCGCCGGGCACCGGCCTGGTCGGATCGTTTGCCGACTTGAACACGACCGGTTTCATGGCAGCGGCAGGCGCCGCCTGCATGTCTCCGGGCGTCCATGAACCAACCATCGCCACGGCCACGCCCAGCACTATCAGCCACCACCTCTTCGACAGATGAATCGTTAACATGGTTACGCCCTTACCCGCGTGATAAGACCTTGTTCCTTGTTACAAGGCGACTCCGATGCCCTCACGGCCGGCCCTTCGCATCTGGCATCGGCACCGCCCCGACCGGACCGTCCAGTTGGAGTTTCACGATCGTGTCGATCTCCTGCCGGTTCGCCGCCGGCACCGAGATCGTGATTTCCTTCGCCTCCTGTTTCACCTCGACGCTGCCGCCCGTCAACAGTTCACTCTTGACGATTTTCCTCTCCAGGGGCGGCAGCACCAGCGACTCTTTCTCCCACTTCAGCACGTGCACGTAGACCACGTTGCCCTTGTGCGTGCTGACCTGGCCGTTGCCCGGCAGGAACGGCCCGCCGCGCGTGCCGTAGACGCTCTCGCCGTACTTCCCCATCCACGCCCCCATCTCCTTCAGGCGCTCCACCTGCCGGGGCTCGATTTCCCCTGTGGGCATGGGGCCGACGTTGAACAACAGGTTCGCATCGCCGCCGACGCAGTACAGCAGCGTCTGGATGCACTGCTTGAGGGACTTCATGTTGTCGTCGGGCTTCCAGGCCCACTGCCTGCACAAGGTCATGCAGGTTTCCCACGGCCGGGAGTTGTTGAACTTGCCGATCTTCTGTTCGAGGATGAGATAGTCGCCATCATCGCCGGTGCGGTTGTTGAACAGAATGTCCGGCTGCAACTTGCGGCCAAGTTTGATCATGCTGTCGGCGCGTTTGCCGTACTGTTGAGGCAGGTCGTTCCAGATCGTGACGAGCGGGCCGTACTTGGTGATCAGTTCCGCGATCTGGTTGTTGAGATACTTCTCATACGCGTCCATGTCGAACTTTTCCCGCATGACCTTGCCACCGGGGCTTGTGGCGGGCCAGCCGGGATGATACCAGTCCGCCACCGAGTAGTAGGCCCCGAAAGCGATCCCCTGTTTCCTGCATGCCTGGGACAACTCCTTGACCACGTCCCGCTTGAAGGGGGAGTGCATGATGTTGTAATCGGTGAACTTGGTGTCCCAGAGGCAGAAACCGTCGTGGTGCTTGGTCGTCAGGACCAGGTATTTCATGCCCGCCGCCTTGGCGATGGAAACCCACTCGTCCGCGTTGAATTTGGCGGGGTTGAATTCCTTGTACAGGTTGTCGTAGACCTCGATGGGGACGGCCTTGCCGCGCGACCAGCCGATTTCCGTCCCCTTCAAACTCACCGGCCCCCAGTGAATGAACATGCCAAACCGCATGTCCTGCCAGCGTTGAATCGCCGCGGGATCGGCTTTGGGCCAGGAGGGCTGTCCTGCGTCCGTGGCGGCCGCGGCCGCCGCCGGCAGTGCGATGCACGAAAAGAGCAGGGCGATGATGAGATACTTCCCCAGGCCTTGTGCCGGCTTCATTTTTCGCAGTCGCTTTCTTGCTCAACAGTCAGGCGAGATAAAGGGAGAAGATGAGGGGCTGCTTGAGCGGATCGGAATCCGCCTGCAAGCAGCCCCCTCATCCTGGTGAACCTATCGGTTCCAACTCGCGCGCCGAATCTCACGGCGCCCGGTCATCAACAACACGATGCTACTTGGCCGCAGGATTACCCAGGGCTGCCACGCGGAACCCGTAATTGGGCCACTTGGCGCCCAGGACGTCGTAACGGGTGCTTGAGAGCATGTAGCCCGCGTTGTCATTTATGTGGAACGACCCGCCGCGCAACCCGACTTTATCGTCGCTCCGGTTATCGTTGTACTCCCAGACGTTTCCGCCCTGGTCAAACGTGCCATACGCGCTGACCACCTTGGCATAGGTGCCGACGTCGGTCGGCGTGTTCGTGTTAAGATTGGCCTCCGGCTCGTTGTCGCCCTTGGCGGGGTACGGCCAGTAACCGGCGCCGCCGGCCTTGTTCGGATCATAGTAGGCCGCCTTGTACCACTCGTTCTCGCTGGGCAGCACCCACTTGACCGTCTTGCCGGCCGCCAGGGCGGCGTGATCGGGCACCGTCACCGTCCCGTCCTTGATCGTGTAACTGCCGGTCTCCGTGTCGCCCGTGCCCTGGCCGTTGGTGAGCCAGTTGACGAAGCGGATGCAACTTTCCCAGGTGACATAGTTCACCGGCTTTTTGCCCATGCCGCTTCTGACGGAGTAGGTGTAACTGCCGGAGTCGCCGCTCCGACTGATCCCGCCCCAGTCCTCCGGCCCGCCGTCCATCCGCGGATCGTACAGATCGTGGATGTCCGACTTGGCGACGGCGTTGAGGAACTCGCAGTACTCGGCGTTGGTCACCTCGTACTTGCCGACCTTGTACTCGTAGGCCACCGCGCCGTAGCCGGTGCCGTCCGCGGTGTTGCCCGGGTTGCCCACGGTGACCGTGGGGACCGTAATCGGAGCAGCCTGCGCCCAGGCGCCCGCCAAGGCGACCAGGCCCACAACCATACACACAACCAGACAGTTTCGCATGACACAGACTCCTTCTTTCTTGTTCTGGCTGTTCCGTTTCCGGGTGCGACCATCGCACCTTTCGAAGGATTGAGCCATACGCTTTTTCGGGCCTCGATTCCCGGCGCGGCTACGGCACTGTGTTCGAGCGGATTCTGTCCTTTTGGGTGGGCCGGTTCCGAGCACCTTACATCTTAACCCCGGTGGCGCGGAAAGTGAACCGGTAAAAGTGCGGCGGGTCTACTTAATTCTTGCACCCCAGCCTGCAACACGCTAAACACGTACCATGCAACAGCGTGACCATGCCACCCCCCTATGACTGACGATACGCAGACGCGGCACGAATCAGGTGGACTCGCCCGGACTGAAAGCAGTAGAATCCACGGTCAGAGCCGCACGGAGAGGTGTCTGAGCGGTCGAAAGAGCCGGTCTTGAAATTCTTTAGGGGTGTTTTGCGCAAGTCGTTGATTTTGCTGTAATTACATTTTCCGCAACAGATTACGGCCGAAATTCCCATACCGCTGGAACCGCTGGAAACCGCCCCTCCGGTTGTCGCGACAACCGTCACTTGAGCAAGACAACAGTCTGCAAAACTGGCGTTCCGTTCGGTTCACGATTTGCTGCCACACGTTGAACAGTAATTTGCGTCAGCGGCCGTTATCTGTGATGCCCCGGTGACTGGCGCGAAGGCCAATCGCGGCGAGGTGATGATAGCGTCAATGCCTGGCCTTTTATCTCTTTTCTGGCCGATGCGCGCAGGGCGGGGCAGATAAGAGACATAAGTTCATGTAGACAAAGTCGGTCGATATACTAGGGAGGAATGGGGCAGACCCCTCCGCGGCGGATGCAGTACTAAATAATTCTGCGCCGATTTGCTATTGGATCAATTCTGTTGTATAGTGAACACAACTCGGCGCTGTCCGGCGGATTCCCTGCCGTGGGGGGGGGGGGCCAGCCATTCGTGGTCTGCGCCTGCTGCCTACCGAGACCCTCGCGTTCGGCTGGTGGCTTGAAGCTTCCGTCGTTCAGAGTGGGGAGTGATCAGCGCAATGTCTCCAGCATCTCAGGCTGTCAAATGGCTCAGGCACCTCTATGGGGTGGTCCTGAAGAAGGAATGGCTGCGCAACTACCGGGCGCAGCATCCGCTGGGGTCGCGCGGCTCGCGGGTTGCCTTGGAGACGCTCGAACCCCGCCTGTTGCTCACTTCGACTGCGACGGCGGTGGAACTGTCAAGCATCAACCTTCTCTGGCCCGAGGCCGGCGACGTCGTCGTGAATCCGCTCAACGAGCAGCCTTATGCCCTGGCCGGCGACGGCATCCTGCTGGGCCAGTGGGACCAGGGCGACGTCCGCCGCACGCATTACGGATTCCTGTCGCCCGAGGGTGACGGCCGCGTCACCATCAAGGACGGGACGACGGGCCTGAGTTGGCACGCCACAGCCGTCGCCGGGGTGATGATCGCCGTGGGTACCGGGGTGGCCCCGTTGGCCGGGCTCTGGTCGTTCAACTCCGGAGACGCCGCCGCGGAGTTGGAGGCCAACGCCGGGTCGCTGGTCGCCAGCAATCACAGTTACGGCCCTTTCCTCGGCCTGATGCCCTTGGACTACTACCACGACTCGTCGGAGTACATCTGGTTCGGCCCTGGCAGCGTGACAGACCTGTTGGGCGCCCCCGGCTCGGTGACCATCGAGGACCCGACGTTCGGCAAATACAGCGAGACGTCCGGCGACTTCGACCGCATCGCCTGGGAATTTCCGTATCACACGATCGTCTCGTCCGCCGGCAATGAGCGGCGGACCTACAACTCCCTGGAGCCGCTCGACGAGACGATCTACCTCAACCGCATGATCCAGGTCGGCGACACCGTGTTTTCCTCGGACGGCAAGCAGCAGATCACCATCACGTCGATGGAGACCTTCTTCGCCGACCCCCAGATGGGCTTCGACACGCTTATGGGGGACCAGTCGGTCTCGAAGAACGCGCTGGTGGTTGGCGCCGTGTGGTTGGCCTCGGACGCGTTGCCCCTGTACTCGGCCAATTTCAGCAGTTGGGGGCCGACCGACGACGGCCGGCTCAAGCCCGACCTGGTCGTTCTAGGGCACAACTACAACACGCCGGGCATCACCTCCGACTCCGATCCGAACCTCAACCTGCAGGGCACGTCCTTTGCCGCGCCGACGGTCACCGGCACGGTCGGGCTGTTGAACGAACTGCACATGCAGATTTACGGCACGCCGATGCGCTCTGACATGGTCCGCGCCGTGCTCTGCCACACGGCCGATGACCTCGGCTCCGTCGGGCCGGACTTCGTGTACGGCTGGGGCATGCTGAACGCGGTGGTGGCCGCCGACCATGTGGCGGCGTCGGCGATCCAGGGGCGCAGCTAGGGCGACGCGGCCGCCGAGTTCACCGACCGCTATCGGATGATCCAGGGCACCTACGGCGGCAGCCCAGTCCAGTACACGCTGGATGTGGACGGCGAGTCGTCCGTCAAGATCACCATGGCCTGGACCGATCCGCCCGGCCAGGCCAACTACGGCGGCCTGGACGACCCCACCCGCGCCCTCCGTAACGACCTGGACATCACCCTGGTCTCGAAGGATACGGGCGAGGTCTTCCGCCCGTGGATTCTCACCCGCGACCGCAACGCAGGCGTGCTGGGCGAATCGGTTACCCCGGAAGATGGGGCCCGCAAGGCCGTTGCCGGCGAAACCAACACCCTGGACAACATTGAGCAGATCGTCGTCGACAACCTGCCCGCGGGTCGGTACACGGTGGTCATCGACGCCGCCCCCTTGCACATGCGGGGTAGTGAGACCCAG
The DNA here is from genome assembly GCA_026386995.1 of Planctomycetota bacterium. Next base: position 8,021 of record JAPLMO010000106.1, read on the forward strand.
GACTTTGCCCTGGCGATGTCCTCCACCGCGACCATGGAGGTCACGGCGAACGCCGCTGGGCTTACCGGCGACGTCATACCGGTCAGCTTCGGACAGGACGACGCCTCCTACCTTGTGACCGGGGCCGAGTACATCGTCGGCGACTTGAATGACGTCTACACATCCATCCCGCTGGAGGTGGTCCGCGAGGGTGGGGAACTGCTCCTCCGGCACGCCGCCACGGGCCAGACGGTCGCGAACCTCTTCGTGTCCGGTGGCATCAACATGGACGGCGAGTACCTCAACGACCGGCTGTACCTTCTGCCGAGCGGTCAGTCGGGCCTGTCGCTGGATACCGATGCCGCTGCGCCCGGATTCCAGGGAACGCTGCGCCTGCAGATCGAGTCGGAAGTGCTCGTGGGCGGGGTTCCGCTGGCGCACGAGGTGATCGTTACGGTTCAGCCCGGGCACTCCCAGACCGGCGGCGGCGCGATCGTGCTGGGCGAGGCGATGGAAGGCGTGAAGGTCGCCCAGCGCCTGCGGTACTTGGGCTACACCAACCTGGTGGGGCAGCCCCCCAGTATCAGCAACGCCCTGCTCACCGGGACCACCGGCGGCGACAGCGCCGCGGCCGCCCTGGCGGCCCTGCTGGCCGGCAGCACGCAGGATGCCCTGAAGTTCTTCAAGTCGGTTGTTGCGCCGGGCGGAGACTGGCAGGAGATCACCGCCGCGCTCGATGACATCACGGTGCGCCGCCTGAACCAGCCCGACGCCCCGATGTGGACCGAGATGGCCGAACTCAGCACGTCGGGTCCGTTCCGCAATCGCTACGCCGCGAGCAACCTGGTGACGC
>JAPLMO010000308.1 GCA_026386995.1 Planctomycetota bacterium
GGGCATCTTGGCGAGCAGCGCCCGCACCGAGGCGTGCCACGCATCGCGGTGGAACGCCGTCGAGACCACGATGTCCGACTGGCGCACCTGCTCCTCGTAAGCCGCGCGGCAGGGGATGTACCCGAACCGCACCAGGCGGTCGGCCAGGCGCCGCCGGGCCTTCTCGAAGACGGGGGGCCACTTGCGCGTGGCTTCGCCGACGACCGCCAGTTTGAACGGCACGCCTTCCTCGGCCAGGAAGAAGAGCACCTCGAAGAACGCCTCCGGGTTCTTGTCGAATTCCCATCGGTGGTTCCAGAGGATGGTGAGTGGCGGCTTGCCGCGCGGCCGCCTCCGACCGGCGGCGAACGGCCCCAGGTCCATCCCGGGCGGCATGACGCGGCTGCGGCCCTCAAGCGTCTCAACGAGGTCCGGCGGCACGAAATCGGGCATCTTGGCGAGCAGCGCCCGCACCGAGGCGTGCCACGCATCGCGGTGGAACGCCGAGTTGAACCAGACCGCCTTTGCGGCCAGGCACGTCGTGAGGTTGATCATCGCGTACTGCGGGTCGCGGCGCTGGCCGGGTTCCAGCGGATCCGAAAGTTGGTTCTCGTGGAAGTATGCGACCACCGGCAAGCGGCTGATCGGCTCCGGGGCGAGGGCCTTGAAGGCCGGGACGTTCAGGAAGTCGCTGGCAAAGACGAGGTCGAAACTCTTCGGCCCGAGCGCGGCCGCCTCGCGCGCCAGGTGAATGGCCGCGCCGTGCATCCGCCACTTCCACCGGCGTGCGGGCATCGTCAAGAGAGTCCATTCGTGGCGGCTGCGGCGGCGCAGGCCTTCCAGGAAGTCGGCGTGCGGCCCGCCGAAGTAAGGCTCGATCGCCAGGATTCGCAATCGCTCGGGCATGGGCCCAAGTGTACGCTACGGCCCGCGACCTGAAAAGCGAAAACGCGCGGCATTCGGGCGTTGTCAATCGCCGTGCGGGGCTGGTATGATGCATCGCAACGGCGCCCTGAAGGAGATCCGCCATGCGGTCGGCCTTTCATCTCTTTACGCACGCCGCACTGCTTATGACGCTCGCCGGCTGCGGGGCCCCGTCGGAGCGGCTGTCGCCGCCGGGTGCAGGGCTGCCCAGCACCGCGCCGAACCCTCCTACGTACACGAAACTGGCCGATATGCTCGACCGGCACCTCCACGAGGGGCTCCTCGCGAAGTTCTACCCGCGATGCGTAGACCGCACCCATGGCGGATTCCACGAGCGCCTCGCCAGGGACTGGACGGTGTTGCCCGAAGACGGGAAATTCCTCGTTTACCAGGCCCGCTTGACATGGGTTGCCGCGGTGGCGGCCATGTACGATCCGCGGCTCAAGCAGGAGTACGTGCCGTACGCGATCCACGGCCTCGACTTCCTGGAGAAGGTGATGAAGGACCCCGAGGCAGGGGGCCTGTACTGGCAGGTGGACCTTGCGGGCCGGCCGCGCCCGCCTTTTGCCGACGAGAAGAACGCCTACGGCCTCTCGTTCGGCATCTACGCGGGGGCGACGGTATATGCCGCGACCAAAGAGGCGCGGGCGCTGGGTCTGGCGATGGAGACCTTCCGCTGGCTGGACGAACACGGGCACGATGCCGCCCATGGCGGTTATTTCGAGGCCTTCGCGCGGTACGGAACGCCGATCGTCGCCCCGCGGCAGGACGTCTCGCCGCCGCGATGGCGCGACGGTCTCGGGACGCCGTACGGCTACAAGTCGATGAACACGCACATTCATCTTCTGGAGGCGCTGACGGCCCTCTATCGCGTCTTGCCCGAGGAGCGCGTGCGCGTCCGCCTTGAGGAACTGCTCGCGCTGGTGCGCGACAAGATCGCGGTGGCGCCGGGGTGCCTGAATTACTACTTTACGGCCGACTGGCGACCGGCGCCGATGCACGACTCGTTCGGCCACGACGTGGAGGCGGCGTACCTGATGGTCGAGGCAGCCGAGGCCCTCGGCCGGCCCGACGACGAGGCCACGTGGCGCGTCGCCCGCAGCCTCGTCGACCACGCCCTGGCGTATGGCTGGGACGAGAAGAACGGCGGCTTCTTTAGCGAGGGCCAGGCATTCGGCCCCGCCAATGACCGGACGAAGATCTGGTGGGTCCAGGCCGAGGGCCTCAACGCGCTGCTCCTGATGCACCAGAAGTTCGGCCACCAGGACCCGCGATACTGGCAGGCGTTCATCAGGCAGTTGCAGTTCATCTGGGCGTACCAGATCGATCATCAGTACGGCGGCTGGTACAACGAGTTGACTGAGGAAGGGCGCCTGAAGTCCTCCGCCGACAAGGCCACGCCCTGGAAGTGCGCTTATCACGACGGCCGGGCGCTGATGAACGTCGTAACCCGCCTTCGCGAATTGGCCTCGCGGCAGGGGGGCAAGGGGGCCGTTAGATTATGACAGCGGTAAATCGCAATTTGCGCGGCGGGTACCCGTCCAGGCGGGTAAACTCCGACCCGCTGCGCAAAACCGGATTACCCGACAGAGTAACCATCCCGCCCTCGCAGGTGACGCACTAGGGTTACCTTCTGCGGCCTTTTCCTCTTGCTTTGGCGGGTCCGGAAGATAAACTATTCGACTCACGCGCCGGGGGGTTGCCGGCGCGGCCTGGTTTCCGGGGACCAGCAAAGGAGCGAGAGCGTGGCGAAGAAGGCTGCCAAGATGGGTGCGAAGAAGCCCGTGTCGTTGGCCGGGTGCGCATGCAAGCCGAAGTACGTCCTTCCCGAAGGCCATACGCTGTTTACGAGCGAGGCTGTTACTGTCGGCCATCCCGACAAGATCTGCGACCAGGTTTCCGATGCGGTCCTCGATGCGATGCTCGCGCAGGACCCAGCGAGCCGCGTCGCCTGCGAAACGCTTGTGACCACGGGCCTGTGCCTCGTGGCCGGCGAAGTGACCACCAAGGCCCAGGTCAACATCCAGGACGTCGTCCGTCGGACGATCCGCGAGATCGGCTACACCGACGCCGAGATGGGCTTTGCGGCCGACCATTGCTCGGTCCTCGTGGCCCTGCACGGCCAGAGCCCCGACATCGCGCGCGGCGTGGACGCCGGCGAGAACAAGGAGCAGGGCGCGGGCGACCAGGGCATCATGTTCGGCTTCGCCTGCCGCGAGACGCCGCAACTCATGCCCATGCCTATCCAGATGGCCCACGAGTTGTGCACGCGCCTGAAGGAAGTCCGCGAGAAGGGGGCCTTGAGGTGGCTGCGGCCCGACGGCAAGAGCCAGGTCACGATCCAGTATGACGAGAAGGGCAAGCCCGTCCGCGTCCACACCGTCGTCGTCTCGACGCAACACGCCGACCAGATCGGCGGCCGCAGCGTCTCCAACGAAGAGATCCGCGAGGGCGTCCTCGATCAGATCGTCCAGCCGGTCATCCCCGCCCGCTTCCTCGATGAAGACACGATCTATCACATTAATCCGACCGGCCGGTTTGTCGTCGGCGGCCCGCACGGCGACTCGGGCGTCACTGGCCGCAAGATCATCGTCGACACCTACGGTGGCAAGGGCAGCCACGGCGGCGGGGCGTTCAGCGGCAAGGACCCCTCGAAGGTCGACCGCAGCGCCGCGTACATGGCCCGCCACGTCGCAAAGAACATTGTTGCGGCCGGCCTGGCGGATGTGTGCGAGGTGCAACTCTCGTACGCCATCGGCGTGGCAGAGCCGCTCAGCATCCACGTCGAGACCAACGGTACGGGCAAGATCTCCGACGTCGGCCTCGCGAAGATCATCCGCAACACCTTCCCCCTGAAGCCGCGCGAGATGATCGAGTACCTGGACCTCCTGCGGCCGATCTACCGCAAGACCGCCCAGGGCGGGCACTTCGGGCGCGAACTGCCCGAGTTCACGTGGGAGGAACTCCGCAAGGTCGACGCCCTGAAGCAAGCCGCAAGGGCGTGTAAGTAATTGTGGATTGCGGATTAAAAAAGGGCCTGCGCCGATGACGCAGGCCCTTTTTCCATATTTAGCCGGCGGGCTTGCCCGCCGCGTGTTGCCTTGCCAGTGTACGCATGTGCCGGGCGCACAAATACGGCCCGCCCCGGCGCGGGGGCCGGGGCGGGGATGGCTTTATCATATCTCGGCCCTTCGCTGTGCGCGCTGTGCCACAACCCGGAACCCAAGGAGGAGCCCAAGGAGGAGCCCAAGACAAGTCTTGACCTCGGCCCAGGGCAATGGCACAATAGCGGCCGGTCATGGGGACAGGCGAATCCTGGGAGAGGAAGTCATGAACCACACTTTCACGCGGCGGAGTTTCCTGAAGGTTGCATCTGCTTCGGCGGCCGGCCTTGCGGCGGCGCCGTACGTCATTACTTCCAGCGCCCTCGGCGCGGCCGGCGTACCGCCGGCCAGCGGGCGGGTGGTCGTTGGCCACATCGGCGTGGGCGGCCAGGGCGGGGGGCTCCTGCAGCACTTTGTGGGCCTGGCCCAGGGTCAGTCGGTTGCGGTGTGCGACTGCTTCAAGAAGCGCCGCGAGGACGCCGCCAAGGTCATCGAGGACGCTTACGCCAAGCGCGAAGACAAGGGAACGTTCAAGGGCGTCGCCCAGTTCGCCGATTTCCAGGAACTCCTGGCCCGCCCCGACATCGACGCCGTCGTCATTGCCACACCCGATCACTGGCACGTGCCGCTGGGCACGGCCGCCTGCCGCGCTGGCAAAGATATGTATATCGAAAAGCCGCTTGGCCTGGCGCTGGAGTGGAACAAGGCCCTCCGCACGGCCGTCCGGCAGTACGGGCGGATCTTCCAGTACGGCACGCAGCAGCGCGCCCAGTCGCACATCCGCCAGGGATGCGAACTCGTGCGCAACGGCCGCATTGGCACAATTACCGCGATCGAGGTTATCGCTCCCGACGGCGCGACCGGCGGGTCGACCGTGTCCGTCCCCGTGCCCGAAGGCTTCGATTACGACCGCTGGCTCGGGCCCGCCCAGCAGTCGCCGTACACCGCCGACCGCTGCACGAGCATGGGCTCGTGGCACGTTTACGACAACGCCATCGGCTTCCTGGCCGGCTGGGGGGCGCACCCGCTCGACGTCCTGCACTGGGCCTATCCGGACGCGATCCCGGTGGAGTACGAAGGCACGGGCCTCGTGCCCACGGAGGGGCTCTATAACACGGTCGTGCACTGGGACATCAAGGGCAAGTACGCCAACGGCGTTCCGTTCACCCTGAAGCCCGGCGGCGACAGCACGAAGTTCATCGGCACGGAAGGCTGGATACGCATTTCTCGCGGCGGATGGGACGCCGAGCCGAAGTCGCTCCTGAAGGAGACGACCGGCCCGAATGAAATCCACCTGCACGCGAGCAACGATCACAAGAAGGACTTCCTGGAGTCCGTGAAGAGCCGCAAGGACCCCGCCAGCCCGATCGAGTCGTCGTGCCAGTCGGACTTCATCAGCCACCTCTCCGACATCGCCGTCCGCACCGGCCGCAAGATCAAGTGGGACCCCACGAAGGAAACGATCATCGGCGACGATGCCGCCGCCCGGATGCTCAACCGGCCGCTGCGGGCGCCGTGGCGGCTGTGAGTCGCAGGGGGCCTGGCTGCTACGCGTTCGGCTGAGTAAGGTCAGCCGCTGGAACACTACTTAAGAAAGGGCGCCCATGAACAGGCTCGCTTGGCTACTGGCCGTCTCCTGGGTCATTGTCGTCGGTTGCGGCAGCGACGACGAAAGCGTCGCCAAGAAGACCGGCGCCAAGGTTGGCGAGACCCTCACCGATTTTGCGTCCGGCGTGGGCAAGGGAATCGACAAGAAAATGAAGGTCAATGTTGAGTTGTCGAAGGAGTTGGCCGACCAGGGGATTTCGGTCACCATCGCCAAGGCCGGCGGCATAGACCTGAAGCATCCGGATGTCAAGGCAGACTCGCACACATCGGAGATCCTGGTTTACCTGATCGCCGCAAAGCCCTTCAAGGGCAGGCTGATCGCCAAGGCTCTCACGAACGATGGCCAGGAAATAGGCCGCTCTCCGGCGGACGTGGAACTTGCGAGCGATGAGGCGAAGTATATCACCTTCGCCTTCGATCATGATATGGACACACAGTTGGTCGCCAAGTACACGATTGACGCCAAGAAGTGAACACCGGGCCTGGCATTGCGGCGGTCAGCCTTACCCATCGCGTGATGATGGCCTTTGTGGATTTGGCTGCCCCGGAGGGGCAGACTGGTTTCCAGCCATGGGCGCAAGTCGAAGATCCGCCTGTAGTTCTGGCGGACCCGTGGAAAGATTGCCTTCGGGGCGGCCACGATTTGCGGCCACACGCCCGTTGCCTGTTGGCTTCTCGCGACAGTTGGCTTCTCGCGCTTGACACAGGCTCCGTGGCGACTTACTATTACCGGCATGTCCGAAGTGTGCAAAGGCGAGCCGACGATGCCAGAAGAACAGGATGTCGTCCAGGTTGCGGACCGTAGCGGCGTGAAACTGGTCCGCATCATTTTCTCCTCGATCTTGCGAGAGGGCGAGGTGGAGTCGTTCGGCCGCGGCCTCCTGGCGCTGGCCGAAGTGCCCGGCCAGCGGGTCGTCCTGAGTTTCCTCGGCGTTCAGCACCTGACGAGCCTCGTCTTGGGCAAGTTGATCCACGTGCACAAGCGGCTGGCCGAGTCGGGGGGCGAACTGCGGCTGGCCGACATCGACCCGCATATTTTCGAGGTCTTTGCCATCACGCACCTGGACAAACTGTTCCGCATCTACGAGCGTGAAGACGAGGCCATCGCCAGTTTTGCGGCCGAGGCGGAGGGCTAGCGTGCCGTCCCGTTCGCCCGACACCGACAACACCTACCCCTGGACCGAGAAGGTCCTCCCGACGCAATTGGAGGCCATCCGCGAGGTCGAGGGCGACATCATGGACCGTCTGGCGCAACTCGACTACGATGAGGACCTGCAGTTTGCCATCCGCCTCGCCTTCGAAGAGGCCGTCGTCAACGCCATGAAACACGGCAACCGCATGGACCCGGCCCGCAAGGTCCTGCTGACTTATCGCGTCTCGCCAGAGTGCATCGAAATCCGCGTCCGCGATGAGGGCGAAGGTTTTGACCCGTGCTGCGTACCCGACCCGACTATCGACGAGAACCTCCAACGCCCCTGCGGGCGGGGGATCATGCTCATGCGGTCTTACATGGACACCGTTCAGTACGCCTACCGGGGCAAAGAGGTCCAGATGGTCAAGTTCCGGCGCTCCGGCGGCGGGGGAACCAAGCCATGAAAATCGAGACGCGCGAAGAAAGCGGATGCCAGGTGATCGCCATCATCGGATCGGCGGACGTCGAGTCCGCAGCCGCCCTCCGCGAGGCGCTCCTGGGGACCATCGAGAGCGGCGCCAAGTGCATCATCTGCGACCTCGGCCGGACCGACTTCATCTGCTCCGATGCGCTCGGCGTCCTCATCACGGCCTACCTGAAGGCCCGGATGCGCGGCGGATTCGTCCGCCTGGCCGACCCGCAGCAGCACCTCAAGGATGTTCTCGCGACGACGCGGCTCGATCATCTGTTCGACGTGTTCGCCGACGTGAAGTCCGCCGTCGGCGGACGCAAACTGCACTAACGCTCCGGCCACTGGACGGCGAACGAACTTGTCCGCATAGGAGTTCCGCATGTTAAAGATCATTGCGCAGGCGACGTTTATGGGGGCGGTTGTCCTGGGCCTGATGTGGGCCGCGCAGGCCGCCGACGAGCCGGCCAGGGCGTCCGAGCAGGCGGCCAAGATCCGCCTCCTCATCCTCAGTGGCGCCAACAACCATGCCTGGAAGGCCACCACGCCCGTTCTTAAGAAGATGTATGAGGACAGCGGCCGATTCACCGTTGACGTGACCGAAGACGTCCCGAACCTCAAGGCCGCCGATTTCGCCAAGTACGATTGCATCGTCTGCAACTACACGACCTTCCCGGTCATGGAGGGCAAACGCTGGCCCGCCGAGACTGAAAAGGCGTTCCTCGACTACATCGCCGCGGGGCACGGCTTTGTTCTCTTTCATGCCGCCAGCACGGCCTGGGAGGACTGGCCCGAGTTTGGGGACCTTATCGGCCTCCAGTGGCAGATGGACAAGGCCACCGGCAACAGCGTCAGCGGCCACGGGGCGCAGCACTTCTTTGCCATCACTATCGTCGACAAGGAACACCCCGTCACCCAGGGCATGAAGGACTTTCAGCACGTTAAGGACGAACTCTATCATCGCCAACTCAAGCACCCGACGGCCAAGGTGCTGGCCACGACCTTCTCCGACAAGGCTAAGGGCGGCAGCGGCCAGGATGAGCCGATGATCGTCGTCACCGAACTGGGCAAAGGCCGCTGCTTCCACAACGTCATGGGCGACAACCCCAAACCGATGGAAGGTGTGGGCTTCCAGACCTTGATGCTTCGCGGCACGGAGTGGGCCGCAACGGGCAAGGTCACCATCCCCATTCCCACCGACTGGCCCGCCCTCGGCACGCCGCAGGCCGAGGAACTGAAGAAGCCCGGCGGGCCTAAGAAAGCCGACCCGGCGAAGCAACCTGCCGAAGCGAAGAAGTAGGGTGGTCGCCCTCGGCACGTGCAGCGCTACTTTCAAGGTTTTGCGCGGCTGGGTTCCGTACCCGCCGCGCAAATTGCGATCTAGCGCTCTCATATTAGCGTGGCGCGGAAAAGGGCACAGCCCCCTTTGCCGGTTCCCCCGCCCAACACGGCCGCCCGCCGCTTTCCCCTTCGAAGGTCAGGGGCGTTCTGTCTCGTCGGTGAGCCGGAAGCAGCGCAGGTCTGAGACGCGGAGCGAGAGTGCCCCCATGTGGTCCTCGACCCTGCCCGTGACGATGTAGGGCCCGCGGGTCGAGATGCGCCCGCCCAAACGCTGATACGCATCGGGCAGGAGCACGGCCTCGATGACGCCGGTCTCGTCCTCCAGGCTCAGGAACTTCATGAACTCACCGGTCTTGGTGCGGGCGCGGCGTTCGGCGAAAAGGATTCCCGCGACACGGCACACCCTCGCCGGGTCCGGGTTGGGGCCTTTGTTGTTTGCCGCTAAATCCGCAATTCGCAATCCGCAATCATAAGTGGCCGGTACACGGCCATCGGGTTGGCCGAGGGCGTCATGTCAAGGACGTGGTCCTCGATGAGAAGTTTCTGAAGGGGCGAGTAGTCGGCAAGGTCGGGGCAGGGCGGATCGGCGGGTCCGAAGTCTGGGGAAGCGTGGTCGCCCAACAGGGTGGCTGCGTCGCCCGGGTGCGGGGTGCCTGAACCCTTGGCGATTTCGTGGACCTGCCAGAGGGCTCGCGGGCGGTTGCCGGCAAGCGAATCGAGCGCCCCGGCCAGGGCGAGGTTCTCGAGTTCCTCGCGCGAGAGTTTCACGCGCGAGGCGAGGTCAGCCACCGAGCGATACGGGCCGCCGGAAGAGCGCGCATCGACGATCTCGCGCATCGCGCGCTCGGAGAGGCTGCGAACATCCATCAGGCCCACGCGCAGGGCGACGCAGTGCGTGTTATCGCGCGGCGGCGGGCGTCTTCCAAATACGTGCGCCGCTCGTAGTAGCCCGCCTGGTTGGCGAGGACGGCGGCGGCGAACTCGGCCGGCCACCGGACCCTGAGGTACACCGCCCGGTACGAAATCTCGCCGTATGTGCATGCGTGGGCCTTACAGTACGAGTAGGCGGCGAACAGGCTGATCCGCGACCGGCCGCCCCGCCAGGTCCGGCGCCAGGATCTGCTCGACCTGGGCGAAGAACGCGTCGATGTCCACCAGAAGCACGACCGGCGGCTGGTCGGGTGGCATCGGCGGCTGGGCGATTACGGGCTCCATTGTTTCTCTTTCCTTCCCTTATCGCTTCCTTCGGAATCGTACCCTAACAGAACCCGAACGTCCAGTGGAAAAATGCGTAAGCCGAAAGAATTCGTCGACCGTGCTTGAATCCAGGGCCGATATGGGGTAGACTATGGGAGTAGGACGCCCGAAGTGGGGGCGATCGGTATCGACGGGGCTTAGGAGGGCTTGAGGCTGCGCGAAGAGGTTGTCGGCCACCTCTTAAAACTGCCGGCACAAGTAAAATGCCAATCCTAACATGGCAATGGCCGCCTAAATAAGGTGGTCACGTTCGCCCGGGCTGGCCTGTGGACCTGGGACGAACGTCAACACACGGGCTGGCCGGCACGTCTGTCGGGCGCGTCGCCGGCGAGACCAAAGCCTGGCTGGGCTTGCTCGGATCCTGTCGATCGGAGCCTTGCGGGCCGAGACTTAATGGATCGACTACTCGCGTAGAAGCTTCAGGTCCCGGGCATCCGGACGTGGGTTCGATTCCCACCGCCTCCACCATTTCTACATCTCGACCCTCGTTTTTACTAGCGCCAGGGCCGTTTCTCCTGCCCGACTGTGCCCATGTGCGTCAGGCGATCTCGTACTTTTTGGCAATACTTTCGGTTTAGTCGATATGTCCGCTGGCGCTCCGTCCGAACCCGTGAGGAGGGGCGCAGCGGCTTCCGGCGGCCGGGTTACGTCGGGCAGGTCCTCGACGGCCCCGGCCGTGTTCAGGATGCTGGGGTCGGTGTACACGTTCATCATCAGCCGCAGGTCCGTGTGACGCATCAATTCCATCGCCGTCCGCGGTGCCACGCCGTTCTTGGCCAGCATCGTGCCGAAGGTCATGCGAAGCGAGTGGAAGTCCGCCTGCCGGCCGTCGGCGTCCTTGTAGTCGATCTCCGCCCGCTCCAGGTCGTGCATCAAGTCCCTCATGCGCGGGATGCGACCGAACACCTTCGTCTCGGGCGCCGCGTCCGTGGGCATCGCCCGCCGGAGTTCAGCGGCCACCTTGCGGGCAGCCTCACGCTCGCGGCGGGCCGATTCCTGCTCTGTTGCCGTCCGGTCGCGGAAGCCCTTTTCGCACCGGGTCTCGCCGCCCGGCAACTGCCACCGTATGAACCAGGAGGCGATGCGCCGCATGCAGGCCCCGTGCGAACTGCGGATCGTCCCGTACACCGGGCACCTCTTTGAGGAGTCGGGGGCGCTTGCGCACGTGGCCAGGTTGGCGGGGGAGTGGTTCCTGAAGCACCTGAAATAGCCGCGCGGTACAAGTAAAGGGCGGCGGTGTGCGTTATTCCTCTGCGCGCCCGATCAGCCGCTGTTGTGTCGGTTCGTCAAACGGGTTGCGCAGGCAAAGAGTGGCAGAGACGCCCCCGCCACTCTTCGTTTGGCTTCCTGTCCCTCTCAAGCCGCGCATGCATCCAACGCCTGCGCCCCCCCTTAGCCGCTACGGCTCAATGGGCCGTGCTGGGCGACGTGCGGGCCGGTTCGATCCAGCAACTGCTGACGGCCCGAAACATCACGACCTGGTATAAGGCGCTCAGGCCCACCAGGACATAGGTGATCCGGCTCAGGACGCTCAGATCGCCGAAGATTCTGTCGACCAGGTTGAAACCGAACAGTCCCACCAGCCCCCAGTTGAGGCCGCCGACGATTATCAGGCAGGCCGTTACGATGCTCAGAACTTTGGTTAGCGTGATCATTTGAAATCTCCTTAACCACATCCGCTTGGTTTCGTTCTTTGCCCATTCATAATGCTATGCCCCGGCAAGTGAAAAAGTAAAGCCAGCCGTCAAGGCCGAGATTCCGGCCTTTGGCACGAGATAACTATTGACGCCGCGCGGGCATCCTGACAAAGTATTGCGCCCCGCAGGCCCCCCAAGGGGAAGGGGGGTCCGGCAGGAGCCCAGGAAAGGAGTTGACGTGGCAAAGTTCCATCACGTGGGTGTACTCAGCAAGGCGAAGCATCCGGGCGAGTCGTACCTTGAGGGCGGCAAGGTCTACATCACGGACCCCGCGAAACACCCGTACGGCTTCGAGTACCTGCGATTCGAGGCCGGGTCGCCGCTGCCGAAGGAACTCCAGACCATGCCGCACGTGGCGTTCGAGGTCCCGAGCGTCGACGCCGCCCTGAAGGGTGAGAAAGTGGTCCTGGCGCCGTTCGACCCCACGCCGCAACTTCGCGTGGCGTTCATCATGAAAGACGACGTACTGATCGAACTGGTGCAAAACAAGTAATCGCCTTTTACATTTAGCCGCCCACCTTGGTGGGCGCGTCCGCCTTTGCACGCGAGGCCTAGGAGCTACGTTATGCCCATGAAAAAGTTTATCAACAAGCCCGAGGACCTGGTGAAGGAACTGCTGGAAGGCTACGCGGCGGCCTTTCCGCAGAAGGTCCACCTGGCGGGCCAGAACCTGGTCGTCCGCGCCAAACCGAAGGCCGCCGGCAAGGTCGGCGTGGTGACCCTGGGCGGCAGCGGCCACGAGCCGGCCCTGAGCGGCTTCGTCGGCGAGGGGATGCTCGACATCAGCGTCCCCGGCGAGATTTTCGCCGCCCCCGGGCCGCCGCGCGTCTTTGAGGCGCTGAAAATGGCCGACCGCGGGGCGGGCGTCCTCTTAATCGTCCTGAACCATGCCGGCGACGTGATGAGCGCCAAGGTCGTCATGGAGATGGCCAAGAAGCAGAACTTGAACGTCAAGATGGTCCTGACGCACGAGGACATCGCGGGCGGCCCGCGCGACAAGCCCGACAACCGCCGCGGCCTCGTCGGATGCGTGCCGGTCATCAAGGTGGCCGGCGCGGCCGCCGATGCGGGCCAGTCGCTCGACCAGTGCGCGGCCGTGGCCGAGAAAATGTCGGCCAACATGGCGACGCTGGCCGTGGCGATGGGGCCCGCGACGCATCCATCGACCGGCCAGGCCCTCTTTGTGCTGGCTGAGGACGAGATGGAGATCGGCCTCGGGCAGCACGGCGAGCCGGGCACAGGCAGCATGAAGATCAAGACCGCCGACCAGACCGCCGACGCCATGCTCGAGCGGCTGCTGGCGGACCTCCATGTGAAGAAGGGCGACGAGCTCCTCGTCATGCTCAACGGCGCCGGCGCGACCACCCTGATGGAACTCTTCATCGTGTTTCGCCGCGTGGCGCAGGTCCTGAAGGAGAAAGGCATCGTCCTGGTGCGCGGCGCGGTTGACGAGTTCCTGACGGTCCAGGAAATGGCCGGCTTCCAGATGTGCATCGCGCGGATGGACAAGGAGTTGCTGGCCCTCTGGGACGCCCCCTGCGACGCGCCGTACATGACCGTCCGCTAAGGTTCTTATTTAGCCCCCAGTGAATACACCGGGGGTGGAATTGCAGGGCATAACGCAGATGGCCGAAACGATTGGCCGAGACGACGTCGTCCGCATGCTCGGCGGGGCGATCGCAGAAATCCGCGCCGGGCACGAGACCCTCTCGAAACTCGATTCCGTCATCGGCGACGGCGACCACGGCACCACGATGGTGCGGGCGATGGGCCTCGTCGAGAAGACCATGACCGAGTGCGCGGCGGCGGACCTGAAAGGGATGCTGAACGACGTCGGCTGGGCCGTCATGGGCGTCGACGGCGGCGCGGCAGGGCCGCTCCTGGGTTCGCTCCTCATGGGCATGGCCGAGGCGGCTGGCGACAAGCAGCGACTCGACGCCGCCAGCGTTGCCGCCATGTTCGAGGGCGGCCTGGCGCAACTTCGCACCTACTCGCAGGCCCAGGTGGGCGACAAGACGATGCTCGACGCCCTCGTGCCGGCCATCGAGACGTTGCGGGCCGCCGCGGCGGCCGGCGACGGCATCGCCGCCGCGATGACCAAGGCCGCCGAGGCTGCCGAGAAGGGCGCGGCCTCGACGAAAGACATGCTGGCCCGTTTCGGCCGTGCGCGGAACCTCGGCGAGCGCAGCCGCGGCGTCGCCGACCCGGGTGCGACGTCCGTTTCTTTGATCTTTCGCGGCTTCGCCGACGCGCTGGCGTAACGCAATGCGTAGCGTAAACACGTAACCAGCCCCCGATGGCAATCGGGGGGCGCTGTTGTATCGAACGTAAGCGAACCTAGGAGACGAGCAATGCCTGAGGCTGAACAGAAAGAGCAGAAGGATTTCGGCGTAACGATCCCGCAGAAGGAAATCCCCGCGTTTTACCTTCGCGGCACGGAAGGCCAGGACTGGGGCCTGAAGAGCCGCATGGCCCGGATTTTCAATCCCAAGTCCGGCCGCACGGTCATGCTGGCGTTCGATCACGGGTACATCTACGGTCCGACGACGGGCCTTGAGCGGATGGACCTGACGATCGCGCCCCTCGTGCCGCACGTCGACGTGCTGATGTGCACGCGCGGCGCCCTCAGGCAGTGCATCCCGCCCCAGAACGGCAAACCCGTGTGCCTGCGGATGAGCGGCGGGGCGTCGATCCTGAAGGACATGAGCCACGAACTTCTGAGCGTGGCCGTCGAGGACGCGATCCGCCTCGACGCCGCCGCCATCACGTGCCAGGTGTACGTGGGCGCCGAGAAGGAGGACGAGACGCTCCGCAACCTCAGCCAACTCATCAACGAGGGCCTGCGGTACGGCATCCCGACGCTCGGCGTGACGGCCGTCGGACGCGAAATGGTCCGCGACTCGAGGTACATGGGCCTCGCGACCCGCATGATCGCCGAGTACGGGGCGCACTTCGTCAAGACCTACTACTGCGAAGAGAATTTCGACGAAGTCGTTGCGGGTTGCCCGATCCCGATCGTCATCGCGGGCGGCAAGAAATTGCCGGAACTCGACGCCCTGAAGATGTGCCATAACGCCATCCAGCAGGGCGCGGTGGGCGTCGACATGGGCCGCAACATCTTCCAGGCCGACGACCCCATCGCCATGGTGAAGGCTGTCAAGGCCGTCGTGCACGACAACGAGAAGCCCGAAAAGGCCCTCGACCTGTACAATACGCTGAAGGCCGCCGGCGAGAAGTCGCGCAAAGGTAAATAGTTACGGTCAACCGCCCGGCTTGTCGGGCGCGGCCGTTTTTGTGAGAGGCGCAACAGGCACGAAAAGGAGGTCGCACGATGAACGTTTCCAGGCGCAAACTGATGGCAGTGACGGCGGGCACGGTTGTGGCGGCGGCGGGTGCAGCGGGATGCGCCGGCGGCGGTGCGGGGGGCGGAGGCGCCGCGGTGAAGACCTACAAGAACGCCGACTTCTACGGGGCCGACGGCAAGTTGAAGGAGGACTTCGCCAAGCAGGCATACTTCGACATGATGCAGCGCTTCAACTACCCCGTTTACGACAGGCTCCGCAAGGACATGTGGGTGCTGGACTTCAACCTCGGTAAGTTCGCCGAGGTCGGCATGGCCGGCATCTTCTGGATCAACGACAAGGAAGGCAAGTACCTGGGCCACGAGATCTACCTGTTGCCCGGCCAGATGCTCCCCGAGCATTGGCACGTGAAGTTGGATGACTGTGCCGCAAAGGCCGAGGCCTGGCAACTGCGGTACGGCGCTGTGACGCTCTTCGGCGAAGGCGACCCGAGCCCCGAGTTCGACAAGGTCGTTCCCGCCGGCGAGAAGGAATTCACCACCGTCAAGCACGCGACGGTCCTTGGTCTGGGCGAGGTGGCGCCGCTGAACCGCGTCGAGGCCAGGCACTTCATGGTCGGCGGGCCGGCCGGCTGCATCGTGACCGAGTATGCCTCGTACCACGTTATGAGTGCCCTTCGCCTTACGAACCCGAAGGCCAAAGTCTGAGGAAAGGGCCACGCATGAGCGGACTCTTTGCGGTTGCCTCCAAGGGTGATTGCGTCCAGGACCTCTTCTACGGGACCGATTACCATTCGCACCTGGGCACGCGTCGCGGCGGGTTGGCCGTGGCGGGCGAGGATGGGCTGCTTCGCTTCATCCACGAC